>NZ_JAIXST010000141.1 GCF_027484545.1 Runella sp.
CATAGCGGTGTCCCTGACTTCGACGTGAATCTGGTAAATCTTTGAAAAATTCATTTAGTGTCATATTCCATATAATATTTGGTCAAATGTAACAAAAAAATAGAACTTAACAGCCCTGTGACCTTTGGGGTATCTGCCAAAGTCAATTCCCGAAAATCGGGAGTAAAGGAGAAGTGAAGTTCGTCAGGCAAGCAGTGGGTATCCACGGCATTTACTACTGACATACTATGATGCGGGGGAAGTTGGGGAGCGTTCTGATAACGACTTTCCATGGATTCAATCAGAAGGTCTTCCAAGCCATCCATGCGCAAATACCGACATTCCTGATAATGTTGCCCTTCGTAGGTCGTTTGCACCATCAAAAGCGTCTGTTGCTCGTATGGTTGCATAATGCAGCCCATCCCCGCTATCAGCAGGTAATTGGCAAGCAGTAAGAAAGCAATCCAAGAGCGAACTAACATGACTCAGAAAATTAAAGCGTAAATTGAGGATTCGTTTTCTTTGCCTGAGCAATCAATTTATTTCCTTCACCGGCATTTCCGGACGCCAATTCGATGGCACCCGCTTTTTGTAACAATTCAGGATTCTTACTGCCTGTACGCAAAGCGGTCTGAATGTGTTGTTGTGCCTGTTTGATATTATTTTCTTTGAAATAAACCCAAGCTAAGGCGTGATTGACATCAATATTTTTAGGTCTTTTCTTGTACTCTTTTAGTCCATACACTAAGGCCGAGTCCAATTTTCCGGCTTGCGTATAGAGTTTACACATTTCTAAATCCACTGCATGACCTGATTTTGCGTCTTCGTCGAGCATTTGGGCTACTTCTGCGTATTTTTTCTGCGCTTTTTCTTTATCTCCCTGTAAATCATAGATTTCAGCCATTTCTTCGTGAAACGAGAATTCAGGCATGATTGCGGCGGCTTTGTCCAATAGTACCAGTGCTTTGTCGTATTCTTTGCGGGCTTTATGAACTCTTGCCAATCCACCTAAAGCAAAAGCATAACTTGGACGCATCACTAATATTTCCTTGTATTGTTGCTCCGCATTCGCCAATTGACCGGTTGTTTCGTATAATTGTCCAAGGATATTTTTACTCCAACATTGGGGTTCCGAGCCCGGCAAACCGGCAACTACGGCCAATTTCATGGCTTCAATCGAACTGGGGTATTGCCCGTAAATCTCCCGTAAGTAAGATGCCCGCGAGTATGATTCCAACGAAGGTTTCAACTGTTGCATTTTGTCCGACATGGCTACGGCTTCTTCATAGTTGCCGAGTTCTACATTGGCACCTACCAACACACCATATACGTATGCATTATTTGGATTCAATTGGCGGGCTTTTTCGGCCAATTCACGTGCTTCCGCAAACTGGTGTTGCGACATTTTTACCGATGCTTTGAACGTAGTGGCTTCAAAATTTTTGTAATCCATCGCCAAAACACCGTCTAAAATGGTCAGAATAGCCGGATAATAATAAGGGTGCTCGCCCGTAATTCTGGCTTCTGCCAAGTAAATCATGGCAATCTGCAAGCGTGGCTTTACGTCACCGGGACTTTTCTTGATCTGTTGCTTTATTTCTTCCACTTTTTCTTTGGTCCGTTGCCATTCTTCGGCTTTGGCCAGTTCGCCTCTGCGCTCATAAAGAGGAGGGATTTCCATCGTTGGAGTGGTAGAAGCGGCCGTTTCGCTACCTGTCTTACTGCTTTTTGTACAGCTGATTTGGAGCACTCCAATCATTAAAATGGGAATCGAGAGCAATAAAGCTCGTTTTTTCAGTATTAATAGTGTTTTCATTTTTAGCAAGGGATGGTTTTTAAATTTTACCCGCAGATTATCGCTGATTTTAAGTCGCAGATTTCAGTATTTTTTTTAAAATCTGTACTATCTGCGTGGCTTTAATCTGTGAAAATCTGCGGGTGAAAAACTATACATTTAATTAATTACGCAGAAGTTTTACGCTCTTCCGGCCGGTGGCAGTTGTCACCTGTAGAACGTACACACCCGGTTGGCGACCCAATTTCATCGTTTGGCGTTCAATCACATTGGCCTTACTGATGATTTGTTGACCCACCAACTGTCCTTGGCTGTTGACCAATCCGATGCGCATTTCCTGACCTTCGACGCCGGTTATTTCTACCATTACCTCATCGTTCAGGATTGGATTGCCCAACACCTTGATTTTAATTCCATTTGTCGCGTCTATTGGCTCAGCCGCTATCCGAACCGGTGCATTGGTAGGTCCTACGTAGCTGTTGCCACGGAAACCTCTCCAAGGATTTTGCTCGTAAGGGAATACCGCTTTCAACGTAGTGTCGTTTTTGGTAACACCCGCATTGTAGGTAAGTACACTCAACAAATTCGGAGTGACCGGACTTGCCGTTACACCAGGTGTAAAGTCATCGTACCACAAACCGATGGCGGCCAATACAACGCCTCCCACTGCCTGCAGTTCAATGGTAGTTACATCATCTTCCAAACGACGTCCGTTCGGGAAGCCATCCATGTTAGGAATAAATTGTAACGCGGTAGAGCCGTTGTAATCAGGGTCGGTCAATCCCAATACCGCCGCCTGAACCAAACCTAATGAACTGAATTTAGGGTGGTTACGCGGTGTAGCAGGTACGGCCATGTTCAGTCGAAGCATATCACCCAAGGTAGGCAGGAAGTTGTTAATGAAAGGTTTTCCTGCTGCCAACGGATTGCCGGATTTACCGGTTGCCAATTGATAAGGAGCTAAATTAGGAACTCCTGTGTATAATATAGGAAGCAAATCCACCGCACGAGGGCTTTTGTCATCGGGCAACAACACACTTCCGAAAGCTGCTTCCGAAAGAGCCGTTCCGTTTAAGGCAGCGTTGCCTTTCAAACCAAACAAGCCGGGTTTGCCGTTACGGAAATCAAATGAACCCAATGATTTACCTTGGATACGCAACTGATTCAACGAGGGTACGGCACCTCCAAATTGCGAATCGTCCATGTACAAGGCCAACTCAGGGTTGGTAAAATACTTGGCAAACTGCAAATCTTCACCATTGTAAGGAGTAGCAGCGTTCCATCTGTCTTTCATTCCAATTGGAATAACGGCTTCGTTGGTCAAAGGCATTCCTAAACGCGAAACTTGTACAAATTTTCCATCGTAACCTACATCAGCACCTTTATACAACGTCTGAATCATTTGACGACTGGCCGAAGCCCAAACGCCGATCACGTAATCAGGGTCAAGAATATTGGCTGCCTGAGATACGCTTTTTCCATCTTTTTGAAGGACATTTACCGGAATTTTAAGCGCAATGGTATGCACGTTAAAACGGTTCAAACCATCTTTGGGAGGATTGGTTGAGTTGCCTTCAGGACGGAAATTGCCTACGTCAAACGCACTGGCCAAATCCACAAAGAAAGGATCATCTACGGGACCGCAGAAGATTTTCTCGCCCGAATTAGCCGTAGAAATAGCGCCCTGCACCAACGCATCGTACGAAGTATTTAACCCAACTCCGCTTTCAATGGAACGAGGTCCGATGTTATTGGGCGGAACCATTCCATTCATCACGATAGTGGTCAAGGTCATCCCACCGTCGGTGCTTTTCTCGCATTTGTAGGTGGTTTTGAGGTTTTGCTTCCCTAAACGAATATTAAAGAAGGTACTTGGGTCTTCGTTGGTAGTAGAGAAAGTGAAGCGATAGGTAATGTCGTCGCCTTTGGTGGTCGTTTTGTTTTTAATGTGAATTTCATAACGAACATTTTGGCCGAAATTATAATAATTGGGGCCACCTTCCGGCGATTCAAACGGAATGTAATTGGCGATAATCGTAATCGTGTTAGGATCATCGGGGCTCTTAAACGCGTACACATCGGTGTTGTCAGCCAACGGGTCTTGGGAAATAAGCTTTGCCTCCCGGTGACTGGAGGCAAAGCTGCTGACCGTTAATAGCAGGAAGGCAGAACTTAGGAATCCCATCCTGAGTTTGCCGCAAAGCAACGGAAACATTCGCATAATGAATAATTGTTTAAACATGAGAAATAGATTGGTGAAAAATTTGAACTTTAATCAGGAAGAAAGAAGCCGTGGTTTTGAAGCCACATCCATACATACGCCAAAGCGTAGCCCAATAGATTTTGAAAAAAGATTAAATTTTTAACCCAGAAAGAATTTTCACCTTTCAATGAAGGGACGTATATACCTCAAAAACATCTCGTATTTACTCAAAAAATTATATTATTCACAGGTATGCTATTGAAAAAATAAAGACACAGGGAATTAGAGCGTGTTTTAAAAAACACAAATAGAAGAAAACAAAGAAGAAAAATGAAAGAAATCAGCGAACTTTTAAGCTATTTCAAAATAGGGTTTCAGCTTTTCAATCAAACCTTTTGGAGCGCGATTGGGGCGATTGGTGTCACGGTTCAGAAAAACCAGCGTTGTTTCGCCAGTATTGATTAAGAGGTTGTCTTGGTTACGAATTTCATATCGAAACACCACCCGTGCGGTGGGCAAATCGGGTATTGTCACTTTTATTGTTAGTTCATCGTCGTAGCGAGCGGGTTGCAAATAGCGGGAATAGTTCTCATAAACGGGCATCATCATGCCGCTTTCTTCCATATCACGGTACGAAAAACCAATACTGCGCAGGGCTTCTACCCGACCGATTTCGTAAAACCGCCCATAATTTCCGTAATAAACATATCCCATTTGATCGGTATCGGCGTAGCGAACTCGAATCCCTTTGTGTTCGTAGATAAACATATTTTAGGAGTCAGGAGTCAGGAGTGAGTAATCAGGAGTAGTACGTTTTTTATTCTCACTTCTGGCTCCTCACTCCTGACTCCTATTTGATATTCAATTTGTTTAAAGCTGCTTGATAGATCCTTGCATTATTGAGGTGGTCTTCGTAGGTGACGGCAAAATCGTGGTAGCCCAGCAGCTTGCCATCGGGGTCAATTTTGACGCAGAAATACAAATAATCGTGCTTTTCGGCATTCAATACGGCGTCTATTGCCACCGTGCTCGGAACATTGATAGGGCCAGGCGGCAATCCCAATACTCGGTAGGTATTGTAGGGCGAATTTAAAGATGATAACTTGCTCGTCACGCGCTTGATGCTAAAATCCCGCCAGGCAAAAATTACCGTAGGGTCCGCCTGAAGCGGCATACTTTGGCTAATCCGATTGAGATAAACCCCCGCAATGCGCGGCATCTCGTCGTTTCTATTCGTTTCAGCATCTACAATGGAAGCTAAAACGGATACCTGTGCCTTGCTGTAACCCAGTGCTTTGGCTTTTTCAATGCGGGCAGGCGTCCAAAACTTTTGGTACTCATCATACATTCGCCCTAAAAACTTATTGGCGTTGGTCGTCCAATAGATTTCGTACGTATTGGGTAAAAACATACTGACCACATTGGTCGTATCAAACCCAAATTTTTCGCATACCTGCGGTTCATCAAGTAGTTTTCCCAAGGAGTCAGCTCCAAATTCAAACTTGTTTCCTATGCGCTGAATAAGGTCCTGTTTCAGTCGAATGTTATTGAAAGTCAATCGTACAGCGTCCTGTTTACCATTGCGCAATTTTTGAATTACGTCCAAGTTTCCCATCGTCCGCGTCAGTACGTAGCGCCCGGGTTTGAGGCGTTCGGGAAGTTTAAGCAACTTGGCCAAAAAACGAAACGACATCGGGTCGTTAAGGACATCGTTTTTTTTGAGCGTATCCAATACGCCTTCGTACGTCCCTCCCGTAGCAATCAACAGGGCAAAATCTTTGTCTTTTTCTACCTGAAAATTAGGCGTTTTGGCTACTTGCCAGAAATAAAAAGAAAAGGTAGTGATGATAACCGATACAGCAATAAATAAGCCTATTTTGAAACTACGCGACATTTCGTTGAGTGGTTTTTAATGAATAATTAAAGGCTGCTAATTCCTAAATGCACCGCAAAAGTACAAGTTAGGTTTGTTTTTTTACGGAAAAACTATTCAAGTTTACTCATTTGAAATTTATGGTACTCTAACAATTTTTGCGTTCGACCTCATCCCTGCCCCTTCTCCTTTCCGGAGAAGGGAGTTAATTAGCTGACTTTCAAAGTCCCTCACCTGAAAGGAGAGGGATTTAGGGCGAGGTTAAAAAGGAGTAATACAAAGAATATTAAACGCTCCAATTTTAAACAGGCTGTGCTTTCCTAAACTGATTCTCAAAAACATGAAAATAATAAGTTTTGAGTAACTTTGGGGTTTCCTGTTCTCTAACAGGCAAAAGCAGTAATAAATAACGAAACATATTGCACGAAAAACACAAAAATGGACGCGAAAGAAGAGTTATTACGGATTATTGACCAGTTTAATCTGATTTATGAAAGTGAAGAAGCATGGCATGGCCCATCAGTAGTGGAAGTATTAAGCGATGTATCATGGGAAATGGCCGCCGAAAAAATCATGCCCAACACACATAGCGTTGCTGAGTTAGTATATCACATGACCACTTGGCGGATTTTCGTCGTAAAACGCCTGCAGGGAGACGGCGAATACGAAGTGACAAAATCCCGCGATTGGAAAACATTCCCTATTTTTGATGAATTTGAGTGGGAGGCCCTCCAAATGGAATTAAGTCTCAGTCAGGAAGAGCTCATTACCGAACTCGAAAAGCGCGAAGATGATGAGTTTTTGGAAGAAATTGTTCCAGGTAGAGAATATGATTACTACACCATGCTTCACGGCATTTTACAACACGATTTGTACCATGCTGGACAAATATCCATTCTCAAAAAAGCCCTCATTTATAAAGGTCTTGGCAAAAAAAGTCGCAGTGAAGACGATGATTACTACGGCAATAGCGGCGCCAATGATTTTGATGATATGTATTGATTTGAAATACGAGCACCTATTAGACTCATACTAACCATTTCTGACATGCGCGTGCTTGTATTCTTGATTTTATTGTCATTTTCCAGTCCAATTATTTTTGCCCAATCCCTCTCATCCGGTATGGCCCCCGTCAACGGGTCACGTCTGTATTATGAAATGGCGGGACAGGGCGATCCCGTTGTTTTCATTCACGGAATGGCGCTTGATAACCGCCTGTGGGATTCACAGTGGGCGAGTTTTGCAAAAAAACACAAAGTAATACGTTACGATGTGCGCGGTTTTGGTCAGTCCGACCGCGCACACGACCCTCATAACCCTACTGAGGACCTGAAAGCATTGCTCGATTATCTAAAAATCGACAAAGCTCATTTAGTAGGGCTTTCGATGGGAGGCACTATTGCTCTTAATTTTGCCGCCAACTACCCCGAACGAGTCAGTAAAATTGTGGCCGTGGATGCTGACATTGATGGGTTTACGAATTACACACCAGAACATAACGGTATGTTCGATAAAATTATCTACTTGGCTTCTCATCAGGGTTGGCACGACGAAGAACAGGCCGTTTGGCTGCGTTCTCGGATAATGCGGCTGTACTCTGCTGACGATAAAGCCATCATTAATCTCAGCGAAATTACCGCCGACTACAACGGTGACCACTTCATCAACCCTCGCATTAATCCTGCTTTCGGTACCCCTACCACTCTGGAATTACTGCCAAACATTAAAGCTCCCACTTTAGTTATTGTTGGCGAAAAAGACGAAGAAAGCATTCATCGCATCGGTCTTGTGCTTACTGAGAAAATCCCTTCTACTCAAAAAGTAATTATCAAAGATGCAGGCCATTTGTCAAACATGGACAAGCCAAAAGTGTTTAATAAAACAGTTATGCAATTTTTAAAATAAATGGAGCCGGAAAAACGTCGTAAATGGTCGAAAATCGCAACCATCGGAATGGGAATTGCGGCTGTATTGAGTGTAGCAGCGGGCTTTTTTCAAGGGTGGAATTTGCCGCGCATCCTGATGACAATCTGTTTCAGCGCCAGTTCTGTCCTCTATTACGTGCAGTATAACAATTTGTTAAAGGAAGAGGATTAGTATTCATTGTACCTTTGCAAGTACTGTAAATTTCCTTCTCACCTCACTACTTTAGTTAAAAATCATGGACTCCAGAAGAGATTTTCTCAAAAAAGCGGTTCTCCTTTCGGGTGGTACAAGTATTTGGGGTATGTTACCTGCCTCCATCCAAAAAGCATTGGAAATCAATCCGGCCCAAGGAAGCACCTATCTGGATGCCGAGCATATCGTGGTTTTGATGCAGGAAAACCGCTCTTTTGACCACTGTTTCGGCACATTAAGGGGAGTAAGAGGCTACAACGACCCGCGTGCCATTACGTTGCCTAACAAAAATTTGGTATGGCTGCAACAAAACGCGGCAGGAGATACTTACGCGCCTTTCCGACTGGATATAAAAGATACCAAAGCTACGTGGATGAGTGCTCTTCCTCACTCGTGGGAAAATCAGGTAGATGCCCGTAACGACGGTAAATACGACCGATGGCTGGATGTAAAAAAATCAGGCAACAAAGAATATGCTCCCATGCCTCTAACCATGGGTTATTACAACCGCGAAGACATTCCGTTTTACTACGCGTTGGCCGACGCCTTTACCGTTTGTGACCAACATTTTTGTTCCTCGCTTACGGGAACCACTCCCAATCGCCTCTATCTCTGGACAGGTACCGTCCGCGAAAAGCCCAGCATTGAATCTAAAGCAAACGTCAGAAATTCCGACGTTGATTACGACGATTTAGCGCATTGGACTACTTTTCCCGAACGATTGGAAAACAACAATATATCGTGGAAAATTTACCAGAATGAACTGAGCCTTCCGATGGGTTTTAAGGATGAAGAAGAAGATTGGCTCGCCAACTTTACCGACAATCCAATTGAATGGTTTTCGCAATATAACGTCCGATTTTCAACCGGTTTTCAAAAATTCCTTGCTGCTCAAGCCAAACAATTGCCCAATGAAATAGCGGATTTAGAGCAGAAACTTAAGGCACTTCCCGAAACGGGCAAGGAAACGGAACTCGCACAAAAATTATTAAAATCAAAACGGGATTCGTTGGTTTTGGTAAAACAAGAACGGGAAAAATGGAGTCCCGAAAACTTTGAAAAACTCTCTCAACGAGAAAAGAACTTACACCAAAAAGCGTTTACAACTAATAGTAACGACCCTCATTACCACGAGTTAACACAACTTCGCTACAAAGACGGTGATACCGAACGTGAAGTATCAATTCCCAAAGGAGATATTTTGCACCAACTCCGAGAAGATGTAAATAAGGGGAAATTGCCCACCGTCTCCTGGGTGGTTGCACCTTCCAACTTCTCCGACCACCCTGGTTCTCCCTGGTACGGTGCCTGGTATATTTCAGAAGTGATGGATATTCTTACCAAAAATCCTGATGTCTGGAAAAAGACCATTTTCGTAGTTACTTACGACGAAAACGACGGATACTTTGACCACGTTCCACCTTTTGTTGCTCCTAAGTCTGACCTTTCAGATGGCTTAGTTTCCAAAGGTATCGACCCAAGCGTAGAACACGTCAGCATAGAGCAGGAAAATAAACGCAAAGAAGCAAGCGCTCAAAACAAGGGCA
Source organism: Runella sp. (assembly GCF_027484545.1). Lineage (GTDB taxonomy): Bacteria > Bacteroidota > Bacteroidia > Cytophagales > Spirosomataceae > Runella. The sequence continues at coordinate 9,516 of NZ_JAIXST010000141.1, forward strand.
GAGCAGGTTCCATCGGATTGGGCTACCGTGTTCCAATGCTGATAGCCTCTCCTTGGAGTCGAGGAGGCTATGTCAACTCTCAGGTATTCGATCATACATCGGTGTTGCAGTTTATGGAGCATTTTTTGAGTCATAAAACCAAGAAAAAAATTCAAGAAACTAACATAAGTGCTTGGCGGCGTACGGTTTGCGGAGATCTAACGTCAACATTCCGACCTTACAACGGCGAAGAAATCAAGTTACCGTCGTCGGTGGTCAAAGACAGTTTTATCCAAAGTGTCCACCAAGCCAAATTCAAAAAAGCACCTTCTAATTTTAAAAAACTGACTCCTGAGGAAATTGCGCAAATTAACCGTAATCCCTCCTCGTCACCGTTGCTGCCTCAGCAAGAACAGGGCATTCGTCTGGCGTCGCCTCTCCCCTATCAGCTTTATACCGAAGGAAAATTGAGTGATGATAAAAAGTCATTTCAAATTAAATTGAGTGCTCAAAACGAAATTTTCGGCAAAAATGCCGCAGGCTCACCCTTCCACATATACGCACCCGGCAAATACCGTAAAAATAAAGACACCGCCTTTGAAGATATAAGGGCGTGGTCTTACGCAGTAAGTGCAGGCGATACGTTGACCGATACCTGGCCACTTCAAAATTTCGAAAATGACACGTATCACCTTTGCGTATATGGCCCAAACGGTTACTTCCGCGAATACCGAGGCAACACCAATAACCCACCATTGACAGTTCAATGCGATTACCAACGTTTAAGCCCTCAGGCAAAACAATTGACGGGAAATATTGAATTAAAACTGTGCAACCTTGACTCACAACGGAAGTTGAAAGTAGAGATAACCGACAATGCTTACAAGAAAGGTACTCAATCTAAAACACTCGACATTGTTACCCACAAAGGAAGCATGCTTACAGTACTTCTTGATCTTAAAGCAAGCTTTGGTTGGTACGACTTCAGTGTTAAAGCAGAAGGTTTTGAAGCCTTTGAACAACGTTTTGCGGGAAGAGTGGAAACGGGCAAAGAATCGTTCAGCGATCCTTTAATGGGAAGAATTGAGATATAATCTAAGCAGAGTTAAAACTAAAAAGGGTTAGGAAGTCGTAGCTTCTTAACCCTTTTTAGCAAAACTTATTAACCGTAAACAGTCTACTGTAAACTGCCCACTATTTTTTCTTCGTTTGTTTTTTTGCTTCTACTTGCTTTTTAGCATCTTCTGCCTGTTTTTTGGCATCTTCGGCGGCTCTCATGGAGCGTTCCAAAATATCCGAAAACTTCGATTTCTTTTTCTCACCCGAAGCAATTTTCTTACGGTTTTCTTCCAAAATCTTACGGATTTTATCATCATTGACAAAACGACGGATAATTTGCTGCTGAAGAATCGTAACTACGTTTGAAACCAGATAGTAAAAGCTTAATCCCGCAGGGAAAGAGTTCATAATAAACATAAACATCACGGGCATGAAGTACGTCAGCATCTTCATATCTGGCATACCGGGCTGCTGCACCTGCGTTGGCGTGATTTGGTTGTTGTACCACGCATACACCAACTGAGATATCGTCATGGCCAAGGTGAAAATACTTACGTGTGCTCCATAAAAGGGAATCGAGAAAGGCAGTTTGATAGGAGCATCGTAGGTAGAAAGGTCACTCGCCCAAAGAAACGCCTCCTGACGAAGTTCTATTAAGTTAGGAAACAAAAAGAACAATGACATTAAAATAGGCATCGTAGCCAAAACAGGAATACAACCGCTTAATGGACTCACCCCTACCTGCTGATACAATTTCATTTGCTCTTGCTGCATCTTGGCAGCATCATCTCCTACTTTCTCTTTGAGAATCGCCAATTCAGGAGCAAGCATCCGCATTTTGGCCATACTTACGTACGATTTATACACGAGCGGCGTCATCAACAACTTCACAATCAATACCAGTACGATAATCAACACCCCGTAATTGAGGAAATATTTTTCCAGGAAGTTGAACATAGGCACAAAGAAAAACTTGTTAAGCGGCCTTAGGAAAGCATATCCCAAATCTACGTTATCGCCAAAATCCGGGGCAGCTTTCACATCTTTGACAATCTGGTAGTCATTTGGGCCAAAGAACAATTGAAAATTACCTTTTCCAGCTTTCAGGTCAGCAGTGGCAATGGAACCTTCACTCTGCATCGTTTTGATGTAGGTAGTATCAGTTGCATCCACCAGCGATTTAAGCGTTACGTTGCTCAAGCCTGCGTTTTTCGTGATAAAAGCCGTTAAGAAATATTTGTTTTTGTGAGAAAACCACGAAACAGGTTTCTCAATTTTATCCTCTACGTTATCGCTTTGTCCACGACCAATATCAGACAGACTTCCGTCGGCGTAGTAATTGGTAGTTACTACTTTACGGTTTTCAGCCATGTCATTCTCCAATTGTTTGAGTTTGTCCTGCCATATCAGGCGAGTAGGCTCATTTTTGACGAATCCATCCAATCCTACCAACTGCACGTCGTAATCAATCAAATAACCGCTTCCCTGCACTGTGTAGGTCTGTTCAACATATTGATTAGGGCCTAAAGGCAAACGGAAACTGATTTTAGCAGATTTGCCGGCAGTAATTGTTTGGCTCTTGTCATCGGTAGTAAAGTATAAATCTGCAAGATTGACCGTTCCTTTATTGGTAGGCAGTTCAAGATTAAATTTACTGCTTTGTTCGTCAATTAAATACAAAGGTTGTTTTTGGTACGTTTTGTATTTTTTGAGCAACACCTCTTTTACATTTCCCCCTCTGGTACTGAACGTAAGTTTTACATCCTCATTTTCAACAACAATGTCTTGGGCAGTACCTTGTGTTGCAGCCGCAAAATCTCCGTAGGCTGCTTTAGCAGCTACTGAATCTAACTGCCTTACAGCTTGAGGCGCTGCAACGGCAGTATTGGATTTGTTTTTGACTTGGCTTGCGGGATTGGGCTTTGTGGGTTCGGGACTCGGGACAAGCAACTGATATCCAATCAGCATCGTCATAATCAGCACTAATCCAATGATTTGATTTCTCTCCATTTGTTTGGTTTATACGTTATTTGTAATTCGTTATCCGTAAATCTGTTATCCGCATATCCGTAAATTTGATTATCATCGTTTCTCAATTAACGGTTAACATTTAACTCTCTTTTCAGAAAGCGGCTGCAAAGTTAGTGAGTTTTCAAGAATTCGCACTTGAAGGATGGATAAGCGGTCATATTTTAGTAAAAAAATAACGTATTCGATTAAAAAATCAACAAATGGAAAAATTTTCTTGACACAATCGCGTTTTAGAGTTATAATTGCAAAACAATTCTGACAGTTCGCGGCTATAATCTGATACTATTTCACCCAAACGCCGCCTCTCTAGTTCAGTGCAAGCTATCATCCTAATAATTTCTCGGGTTACTCTCAAATTGTTAAATATCTAATAATAAACAATCTCCTTGCGTAAAGGCTCTCTTTACCTTTCCTTTATTTATGCTCAGCATTGACGATCTGAACCTTAAACTCTTGTCGGAGTTACGGGTACTTGCCGAACAAATCGGTATCAAAGACCAAAATAAGTATTCTAAAAAAGACCTGATTAACAAAATTTTAGAACAGCAGTCAGCCACCGCGGCTGTCGCCGCTAAACCTGTGCCAACAGCAGCTCCCTCAAAGCGTCCACGAAAACCGGCTGAACCCGTAGCGGTTGCGCCTCTTAAAAAATCGCAACCATTACCCGAAGTTTCCATGTCGGTTTCGGCTCAGGAAGCGGCCGATAAACGTTCTAGACGTCAACGTATTCATAAACCCGCTGAGCCGTCGTTGTTTGGCTCGATTCCCGAACCCGTAGAACTACAGGAAGAAGTTGCAGTGACTGAGGCAGAATCCGTACAACCGACAGAGCCGGCTTTCATTTCAGAAGAACTTGTTCTTTCTGCTTTGTTAGAAGAAGATTTTAATGATTCTAAAATAGATTTGCCAGAAGAGGAGTTTTTGGATACTTCTTTTATTACAGAAAGTCTCGAAGCTGACATTTCTTCGGAATCCGAACCGGAAACACCTAAAAACGGAGAGCGGCCTGTCGAAGAACGCCCTCGTGAATACCGCGATGATTATCAAAACAAAATCAAACGTCAGTATAACAACTACGTAAAAGAATTTGATGGCCTCATCGTAAATGAAGGAGTTCTTGAAATCATGTCCGACGGCGGATATGGATTTTTGCGCTCCGCAGATTATAATTATTTAGCCAGTCCCGATGATATTTATGTATCACCGTCACAAATCAAATTATTTGGTTTGAAAACGGGAGATAGCATTCGCGGCTCGGTTCGTCCTCCCAAAGAAGGTGAAAAGTATTTTGCGTTGCTACGCGTCGAAACTGTCAACGGAAAAACAACGGAAGAAATTCGTGACCGTATTCCTTTTGAATACCTGACACCTTTATTTCCCGAAGAACATATCAAATTGAGTGGCAAAAACAGCAATTATTCAGCTCGTATTTTGGACTTGTTTGCCCCAATCGGGAAAGGACAGCGCGGGATGATTGTGGCACAGCCTAAAACGGGCAAAACGGTACTGCTCAAAGAAATAGCCAACGCAATCACTCGTAATCACCCCGAAATCTACCTCATCATTCTCCTCATTGACGAACGTCCTGAGGAGGTTACCGATATGCAGCGAAGCGTGAGAGCCGAGGTAATTTCATCCACTTTTGATGAGCAGGCCGACCGCCACGTAAAAGTGACCGGAATGGTGTTGGAAAAAGCAAAACGAATGGTAGAATGCGGTCATGACGTTGTTATCCTTCTGGATTCTATTACCCGTCTGGCACGTGCCTACAATACCGTTACTCCTGCATCAGGTAAAATTCTTTCGGGTGGGGTAGATGCCAATGCCTTACATAAACCAAAACGATTCTTTGGTGCAGCACGTAACGTTGAAAATGGCGGCTCGCTCACCATCATCGCTACGGCACTGATTGATACTGGTTCTAAAATGGACGAAGTAATCTTTGAAGAATTCAAAGGTACGGGTAACATGGAACTTCAATTGGATCGTCGTTTGGCCAACAAACGTGTATATCCTGCCGTGGATGTCAACGCTTCGGGTACACGCCGCGAAGATTTACTCCTCGACAAGGAAACTCTCCAACGTATGTGGATATTACGTAAGTATCTTTCAGACATGAATCCCAACGAAGCAATGGACTTTTTGCTGGAACGCATGAAAGGTACGCGTAGTAATGAAGAGTTCCTGATTTCGATGAACCGCTAAGAAAATCATATCAATCCAAATCGATTGTGAACTTTACTATTCAAATCCCCAAGCCTGAAAATGGTTTGGGAATTTTTTATTGCTCAAAAAACGTCTTCCAAAACTAAAATCTCTTAAACCGTTTAATAAAATCACAGATACAGGTATTTGATTAGGATGTTGAATTTTAGACTTTTACTTTGCCAATTAATCAAATCTTTCTAAGTTATCCAAGGTTTTATGAAAAATGCGATTCACTTTTTCAGCTTTATCTTCTTGAGTGTAAGCCTCAACGCCCAAATGATAACTTTGCCTACTACTCCTACCAGTAATCTGCCCGTAGATTTTACGATACGCACTTTTAATTTAGATGCGTATATCAACGCCAAGGTGGGACGCGTTGATAATGCCACGAATGGGAATATTTATCTTAATACTGGAGGCTATGACAATGGGAACGTCGGAATTGGCGTAAATGGAGCATTACCCGCTAAACTTACCATCAGAGAAGACTTCGCAACTGATACTCGATTCAGAATTTTAGCCACCGACCTTTTCGGTCAAGTGCAGGGTTTGGAGTTGCGGGTAGAGGGCAACTCGGGAGATAAACACGCGCACATCATACAAAAGGACAATGCCAATCTTTATTTAGGCACTAACAACCTAAATCGAATGTCTATCGCCGCCGGTGGCAATGTAGTTGTGGGAACTACAACACCCAATTCAAAATTGCAGATAGACGGCGATTTTTCACTCAATAAAAAACTGCTTGTCACAACAACGGGTGCTCTCAACAATCTTGACCGAACCGGTTCTTCCATCATCAAGTTTACGGGTAGCGGTTCAGTTACTTTAACGGGAGTAGCAGGAGGTCAGGATGGAATGCTTCTCTATATTTATTCCAACGCAAGTACGACTCTCAATCTGACTGATGAATCAGGCAGCTCTTTGGCAGCAAATCGTCTGAAAATGGGTGCTAACCAAACCATTACGGGCGTAGGCGGCTGCAGAACATCCTGCACACTCTCAGCCGTCACGCCGTGCTAACCAAACCATTACGGGCGTAGGCGGTGCTACTTTTGTATATGATGGAGATGATGACCGCTGGCGATTGGTCTCGTTGCAACAATAATAATTTCACCGATACACAGAATGTTGACAACAACATCCCAATCATAACTTCTCAATTATTATCTCGTCACATCTGCTCCACTTTTGGGCAACTCCTGCGCAGTTAGTATCTTTTGGAAAGTTTTGAAAAACTACCTCCGGATTAAAGCAGATGAACCGTATTTATGCAGGAATTTTATGTGTGTGGTTTGTAGTAGAATGGAAGGCCCGGGCTCAGGTACCTATTGTTTTAGGCGCCTCGAAAGCCCCCATTGCAGTAGGATTGAACTGCACAGTGTTAGAGGACAAAAAGGGGACTTTTACGCTTCATGATGTCCAAAAAGCAGCGTTTGGAAGCATAACCTCAACCATTCATAATTCGGGCTATACTGAATCAGTAATATGGCTGAAAATCAATGCAATAAATACAGAAAAGCATCCGTGGTTTTTAGAGATTGACAACCCTCGCCTCAATGACATTACCCTCTTTGCAGTGCAAAATGGCAAAGTAATTTATACCCAACAATTAGGAGATGCTTTGCCTTTTGAAACTTACCCCATTCCTGACCGAATACCCATTTTCAATCTGCCTTTAGTAGCCCATCAACCGTACACTCTGTACCTGCGTGCCGTTTCTACCGAAGACTTAAAATTTCCGATGACGTTTTGGGGGGAACATCAGTTGTATGCACACTTGGCGGGGCGCAATCTTATTTGGGGAATTTATTTTGGGTTTATTTTGCTGATTACCCTTTATAATTTCTTTTTATGGTTCATGACCCGTGAGGCGATTTACGGCTATTATTGCCTATATGTACTGTTTTTCGGCGCGTTCCAGTTTAGTTTATACGGCTTTGGTTATCAATACGTTTGGGGCAATGCTGCCTTCAACGACCTTTCTCATATCTTCTTTTTAGGCATCTCTATTTTTTTTCTTGCCGTTTTTTCATTGGCTTTTCTGGAACCTTATAAGCGGTTTCCCCGATTAAAAACGGTCATGAAAACGGCGGGTTATGTATTTGTAATAGGGTTTCCCATTTGTCTGATCGGGTATGACTCTTTTATCAATGTCATCACTATTGCGACAGGGACAATAATGGTTGGCATCCAATGTTATTGTGCCATTTTTATGGCTTGGTACGGGTCCAAAGCCGCACAACTTTATTTAGTCGCTTCGGGTACACTTTCGTTGGCCGTTTTGGTGGTTGGGATGAAAAATTTAGGCTGGATACCCGCTGAAAACCAAGACTATTACCTCATGGGTGGCTCTATGCTCGAAATTGTTTTATTTTCGTTGGCGCTGGGTTATCGGCTGCGTTCCATGCAACTTGAAAAGTTACGTCAACAACAGTTAAGGGACGAAATCTCAACCAATCTGCACGATGACTTGGGTGCTACATTGAGTAGTTTGACCCTGTTTTCAGAACTGAATCGCCGCAAAATGCAAAAACAATTGCCCGAACTTGCCGATACCTTTGGACTCATCAGCGAGCGTTCCCGCGAAGCCATGCGTTTGGTGCGGGAAGCCGTTTGGGAAATTAATCCTCAGAACGATACCTCTGATGAGTGGATAGACCGCATGATTACTTTTGCGCAGGAAACCTTAGGAGCTGCACAAATTGAAGTTGAATTGTTGATGGATGATGCGCTCCGAAATGAGCCGTTTTCCATTGAGCGACGACGGAGTTTATTCCTGTTTTTTAAAGAAGCGGTAAACAATATTGCCAAACATTCGGGGGCCACTTACGCACAAATCCTGTTTCAACAAACTAATGGAATATTGAAATTAGTGATCAGTGATAACGGACATGGATTTGAGGTAACTCAAACGACGGAAGGAAATGGGCTGAAAAATTTTAAAAAGCGGGCAGAATCTCTTGGTGCACAGCTAAAAATCAATTCAAACCCGCATTCCGGGACGTCAATCGAGTTAGCTTTTCGGGCACCTGCCTACTTGAATTAACAGTTGACAGACCTACCGTTTATTCAGATATTTACCCGTAGAAAACCGCCCGCTATGATACGTGTTGCTTTATTTGAAGACATAAAAGAAATCCGTGAACTTCTCACGGAGGCCATCCAAAACAGCGAGGGCCTCTTCATAACAGGTGCTTATGCCAATGCCAACGATGCCCTAAGAATCATGAAACGAGACCGTCCTGATGTGGTGCTTATGGATATTCAGATGCCCGGCATATCGGGCATAGAGGCCGTGCGGACTATCAAAGCCAATTTTCCCGAAATACAGATTTTGATGCAAACGGTGTTTGAGGACAACGCCCGCATTTTTGCAGCGCTCTGTGCGGGGGCTTCGGGCTATATTTTAAAAGATGCTTCACCCGAGCGTTATCTGGAAGCCATTGTTGAAGTAGCGCAGGGAGGTGCACCTATGTCGCCGGTGATTGCCCGCAAAGTACTAACCATGTTTCAGGGACAAAATCCGGTATCTCCTAAAGAAGAATACCATGAGTTGAGTCAAACCGAACAGAAAATACTCGGACATTTAGTAAAAGGGTTAAGTTATAAATTGATTGCCGATGAATGCAACATAAGCACCTCGACGGTTAATTTTCACTTAAAAAATATTTACCGCAAACTCCACGTTAATTCCGCTACTGAAGCCATCTCCAAAGCACTCCGGCAGAAATTATCCAATTAGATAGACCCGCCGCCCTCTGTCCTTTGAAAGAGTTTACCTGTTTGATTTAGTAGTTTACACGGGTTTAGTAAAGTCCTACTTTTGAGTCGTTCAAAGTTTAAATAAAAACTCAAAATTACCCTTCTTATTTCTTATGAAAGTAAATACCCTATTGCTTGCGCTGTGTTTATGTATTGGAACTATTTTGTGCAGCTATGCCCAAGAGGAAGAAGAACAGGAACCTGATACACCGGTCAGGAAAGTAAATTTGCAATTACTGATGCAAAATGCGTCTACCCTGCAAAAAAGTAAATTGTCGCAGTTGAAATCATTGGCGCAGGCCAAAAAGTTTTCCTTCACTCCAAGAGTGACAACGGTTTTGGGTACTGACCTGACTAAAATTACGGGTTATAAAGTGGACAAAACGCTCACCGCCGATAAAATGCAGAAGCAAATAGAAGCGGCCAACAAATCATTAAGCGAAGCAAACGAAGGTGGCAACGTAACTACCTTTTCATCAACCCCACCGCCACCGGCTTTTCGCACTGCGGGCTTACCCGCCATCAGAAATCAGGAAACCTGCGGTAGTTGTTGGGCTTTTGCGGCCTGTGCCGCAACCGAAATAAGCTTTCGAAAAAAATACAACTATAGAACCAATCTGGCTGAACAACAACTCGTTGACTGTGCCACTCCTGCTTTTGACGGCTGCTCGGGCTTTTTCTCCGAAGGAGCCATGACATACATGCAGATTTTTGGAGTATTGTACGAAACCCGCTACGATTACAACGCCCGCGATAATAACCGTTGTCTCGACAACGTACCCAAACGCAAGCATAAACTGCTGGCATGGTCATGGTTGGATGCAAACCCCTTCAATATGGACGATGCCACCGCCATCAAAAGAGCCATTATGCGCTATGGTTCCGTTACCTGCGGCATTGCTGCAACGGATGCCTTTTGCAGCTATGGCGGTAGCGAAGGCGAAATATTTGACGAAATTCCTCCGCAGGATTTTAAGTCCGAAGATATTAATCATGCTGTTGTTATTGTAGGATGGGACAATACCAAAGATGCGTGGTTAGTGCGTAATTCGTGGGGAACAGGCTGGGGAAATGATGGCTACGCCTGGGTAAAATACCGCCACAATGGCATTGGGTTTAATTCGGTTTGGGTGAGTGGCCTAAAAACATGGACAAACAATTAATCCTTCAAACATGAAACCATTCCTTTTTCTGGTATTGATTTGGATGTGTTGGAATCAATATTCCTTACAGGCTCAATCGGACGTTTCGTTTGAAAAAGTGAGCATTTGCTTTGCCAATAACGCAACCCGTTGCCTGAGCCGCACTCGGGTTGAAACAGCGGGAGAGAATGACCCATTTACAGTAGAAGTAGTACTGAAAAGCAATAACCCTCGCTTTCTTCAGGATAATGTGCAGCATATTTATGTAGAAGCAGCCCGAATGTCCCCTAACTGTTTAAGAGCCTCTTCCAATCCCGACAACTGCCCACCGGATTCGTATTTCGGATGGTTTGGATTATACACCTCTCCCACTTCATCCGCCTCTCCGCCGCCTTTGATAGAAGATGCCGATTTTATTCGCCCTCAGTTGGCAGCAGTAAAAAAACTGCGTCAGGAAATGCTGAAAATTCCCGTAGAAATCATTGAGAATCGTCCCGGGGTCCCGAACGACAAGCCGGTCGGTCGCTTGGATTGGCCTGATAACAAGCAAAAACCGCCTTACACTTTTCGTTTCAAGGCCAACGGAATGCGATTTCTTACTCAAAATTTTCACAAATACTTGCGAGTGACGGTCACCTTGCGAAACGGCGAAAAAATTTCGTCTGATCATGTCCGCATCAATGTGCAATGAGTCGTATCTTTAAAAGTAGGAAATCAAAACCAACGTTTTTAAAAATCTTAATTCATGATTAAAATCTCATTGATTTCAAGTACCTGTTCTGCCTTCTGGAGCACATTTAAACGCCTGTTGCTCTTGTGTATTTTTGGGATTATTCCTTTTTGTACATTCTCCCAAACTCCCGACCCCTACGTCGGAACTTTCAAGGCTGAACAAGCTGATATTGTACTCAACATTACGCAGCGTAACAATCGCTACGAAGGTATTTTTACGGCAGAAGGCAAGCAATACAATTGTATAGCGACTCGGGTGGTGGCCGGAGTGTCGGGCACCTACACTGACAATGGGCAGGCCATTGAATTTTCATTGGGCAAACTGTTGGGCGAGTATTTCATCACTACCCAGGGTGTCAACATTTCGATGAAGCGAACATCCATCACTCCTTCTTTTTCCAATTCAGCTATTACAAACCCTCCAACCAACAGTACTCAATCAGCTCAAACAACCGTACCCTCCGCTTCTAAATCTTCGGGAAAAATGTATACAAGTGCTTCCGGTTTCAGTTTCAATGGCCCTACCGGCTGGAATTTGCAGGGACAGCAAAACGATGGCTTTGTTTTTATGCGTACCGCACAGCAGACAATTTTATCGGTGACGCCTCATGCCTATTCAAGTATCGAAGCCATCTCCAATGACCTATTTGACCAAAATGATGCCGCCTCCAATACGCATTTGAAGGTACGGAAAGAGCGGTATGGCTCCAACGGAGTTTTGGCAGTTTTTGAAGGAACCATGCAGGGTACTCCTGTCGTTATAACAACCCTCTCGCTACTCTCACCATACGGCGGCGGTGTAAGTTTCTCAACCATTACACCTCGTACTGAGTACAGCAATGAGTTTTTGCAGATACTCAAATCCATGGCCGCGAGTGCCCTATTCAACAAACCACAATCGTCACCTGCGGCGGAACAATGGCGTAATCGACTCAATGGAAAGCAGTTGTTGTATCTTTATACCGGCAGCGGTTATTCCGAGAAAAAGACCTTTGATTTATGCTCCAACGGAACTTTCATATCGGGAGGCGACACATCTGCCAGCAGTTCGGGAGGATTTGGCGGGGATTTTTCGGCCGTTACACAGGGCGGAGGTTCCGGCACTTGGCGCACCGGCTCTGAAGGTGGACAAGTGGTTTTGATATTTACATTTCGCAACGGAAGCACGTCCCGGTTTTCTTTAGCAACGGCTCCCAACGGAACAAGCGTTTTGCTCAACGGTAAAAAATACTTTGTACAGGCAAGCCCAAGCTGTCGATAATTCAGCGCTGCAATAATTGTTTTAGGCAGCAATTATTGCAGCGCTGCTTAACTTCCTATCAAAAATACGGTCGGTTTTTTGTGCAAATCCAACGTTTTTGTTTTCCAGTCTTTAATGGTATACGTTTTTACAAAACTATCGGGGGCAGTCAATTGGCAGGCTACGCAAAGCCGGGTAGTAGGCTGGCAGTGGATGAGAATATCTTCAAAAACTTGATTATTACGGTAAGGCGTTTCAATAAAAAGCTGGGTTTGATGCCGACCAAGTGCCTCTTTTTCTAAACTCTTAATTACTTTTACCCGTTGAGGACGGTCTATCGGCAGGTAACCGTGAAACACAAACGATTGTCCGCTCATTCCCGATGCCATCAGCGCAAGCAGCAACGACGAAGGTCCCACCAACGGTACGACCTCAATCCCCAATTGATGCGCCAGTTTCACAGCCACCGCACCGGGATCGGCTACACCGGGGCAGCCTGCTTCCGAAAGTACCCCCGCATCTTTGCCTTCTTTCAAAAGCGCTTTGAGTTGCGCAAGCGTATCGGCTTCGGGTGTCTTTTTGTGAAGTTCGTAAAAAGTCAACGATTCGATGACCTTCCCTACTCTCAAACCACTGATAAAACGCCGTGCCGTTCGGAGTTCCTCCGCGAAAAACACGTCCAGTTCTTTCACAGAATCAGGCACTTGCGATGGCAAAACAACGTTGGAAGTATTGTCGGCGAGGGGCGTGGGAATCAGATATAACTTCATTTCAAAAAATTAACCAACGATTTTACAAACGCCTCGGGCTGTTCGGCCTGTACCCAATGACCGGCACCTTCGATGGTATCTATTTGCGCATTGGTGAAAATCTCGTTGATGTGCGGAATATCCGAATCTTTAACGTAGTGAGAGGTGGCACCGCGCATAAAAAGCGTTGGTTCCGTCACGGTACGGACATTTACCAAGTCATTGCCGATTATCTCAATATTTTTGTCAATGACGGGTAAATTCAATCGCCAGGCAAATCCTCCTTCGTCGTTGCGATAAAGATTTTTGAGCAAAAATTGACGTACCGAAAGACTTGGTTCGTATTGACTCAGTATTTCATCGGCTTGGTTCCTACTTTGCAAAGTAGTCAATGGAATTGCTTTGAGCCCCTTCAAAATTTCAATATGATGAACCGGATAGTATTTGGGGGCAATATCAACCACCACCAATTCACTGAAACTATCAGGGTATTGCATCGCGTATTGCATCACTGTTTTCCCTCCCATCGAATGCCCGACAAGAATGGGTCTTTCCAATCCCTGTTGTTGCAAAAACTCGTGCAAATCATCCGCTAATTCCGGATATGAGTGCGTATCGGCATGAGGTGAGCGACCGTGATTGCGCTGATCTACAGCATAGACCGAAAAACCTTGATCTGCAATGACCTTACTGATGGTGAGCCAGTTATCGCACGACCCAAACAGGCCGTGAAGAATAATCATCGGGCGGCCTGTACCTACTTGACGGAAAAAAAGTTGCATATCAATACTAGTGTTATCGTTTTCGGCGCTTAGCCGACTTTTTAGCTTTGGATGAAGATTTTGATTTTGCTCGGGATTTACCGCGTTTTACGGCAGCTGCTCGTTTTGATTTTGAACGGGCAGCAGGTCGAGGAGTGGCCTCCTTGATTTCAGTTTCTATCAAGGTACTGTTTCCTGCTCTGTCAGTCACTTCAAGCCGTAACGGCCCTTCAAAATCAAGCGAGTCAACGAGTTTATCCGACCAAATGTAGTTGCGTTTGTAATCATAATTCATCAAAACCCATTCTCCATTTACATACGCATTGAATTTATCAATGCCCGACATTCCATCAGAAATACGCGCTGAAATATTTTTTTTGTTGGACTGAGTCAGGTGAACGGAAGGCGGTGCTGTATCGGTACCAAGAGCAAAATTCCCTAATTCCCGCGTTGTAAAATCAATAAAATTGTCTTGCCATGTTCCGCCGACAAAGCGCATTCGACCACCGTCAATCCGATACGCATGGGTTTTTTCGGGATTTTCAGGCATAAAATCAGGGCGAAAACTTACACCGACCGCATCCCTCAACGGCGTATCTTCATCGTTGATAATAAGCCCGTTAGGTCGTGGCTGTACAGCTAAATACAGCGTATCAAAAATGCTTTTACTGCCAAATCGTATCGTATAGCGGTCGTCTTTGTAGGTTTCCACCCTATCAGAAACAATACGTTGTCGGAAGTCAGTTTTCAGTATTTTGTTGCCAATTCGGATAGAATCCGGAAGCGCTTCCCGTAAATCAAGCAGGTACACGGTTTCACCGCTTGATTTATACGCCGGTGCTAAAAGAAAACTACCTTTTTTCATGAATACCTCTGCGGGCACCAATTGAGAAAGCCCTAACGCATTGATTTTAAATACGTTTTCATCCACTTCTGTTTTCATATAGGCCAAATTCGGCGAACCTTCAGGTTCTACCGCAGGCAGAGGCAAATCTTCTGGAGGCTCTCCTTTGATTTTCAGGCGCAGCACCGATGAGTTTTCGTAGGAATCAAAAAGGGTAACTTGTACTTCGTGCGTAAGCGTGTCCCGAATTTGTAATTTCCCTCGAAAAGCATCCGTTTTTTGAATGGCAAATTGATTCCCATCGGGATTATAACAACGCAAAAACCGCGAACCGGTACGCTGCTCAGTGGCGTAATCAATCAGGTTATTATAATCACGGGTTGACCAGCTTGGAAACGAGGTCATGTTATAAGCAAAGATTTCCTGACCATCAATTTTGATTTCAACGCAGTTGACTCCATTCCGAAAATTGACCCCGTTCATGGCATCAAAAGCAATAAGTTCAAGCCCGAGTTCTCCCCATGCTTTTACTGGTTGGGAAAGCGTATAACTGCCGTCTTTTTGGCGAACAGGTCGAAAACTTACCCGCTCAAATTCGCCGTTTACCCGACTTTGTAACGACATCGGCCGAATAGCCAATGCATTGAAATAAGGGGATACATCGTCTTCCACTTCAGGAAAGTCAAAAAAGAGCGGGTTGAGATAGCTGTCTTTCGAGTCGCGAATTTCAAAATGCAAATGCGGTCCCGCCGAACCTCCCGTATTGCCCGAAAGCGCAATCAACTGTCCTTTTCGGACAGGGAATTGCTCGGGTGAAGGGTTCAATTCAATGTCAAACGTTTTACGTTCGTACTGCTTTTGGCGCAGGTAACTCCCCATCGGCTCGGCATACGACAGCAAATGCCCGTACACCGTCGTCATTCCGTTGGGGTGTTTGATAAAAATTACGTTTCCGTAGCCCGTCGTTTGCACTTTGATTCGGGAAATATACCCGTCGGCAGCGGCCAAAACCTCCAATCCTTCCCGTTGCTGCGTTCGAACATCTATTCCTGCGTGAAAGTGATTGCTGCGAAGATCACCCAAAACCCCCGCCAAGGTATTTTTCTGTCCGGGATTGATAGGAAATAAAAAATAGCCTTTGGGAAATGTTTGTTGCTGTGTACGCTGTGAAAATGAGTAATAAGAGGCAAGAATTAAGAAATAGAGAACGGGCAAAAAAAGTTTTTTTATCATGCTTTACATGTCTTTTTTAAGAAGCAAATTGGATATAATCATTTTTCAAGGCTTGATAAGCATCTACCAATTTATCCATAACCTCAAATTTGCTTTCAATAGAAGCAATCACAGTTTCCCGATAGCGTTTTTGTTCTTCAACCGACAGGCCATTGATGTGAATCTTTAACTCGGCAATCAGTTTCTGTTTTACTTCTGCTTCTTCGGCAACCCGTATCTTATTGTAGAAATCTTTGATTATTTGATTCATAGCTCCTCTAACTCTTGGTTTATTCTAACAATTACATCTCGATAGCTTCTCGCTTTTTTAATGAGAAAGTCAAACTTTTCATCGTATTCTCTTGGGTCGTAAGCTTCAATCTGAAAATCAACTTCTTTTAATAACTGAACTAACATACGTCTCAGCTCAAGTAATTCTTGTTTAGTCAAATTCATTAGTCAAATAAAGGAAATTTTTGTGAAAATTCAAAGGCAAAAAACCGTGTTTCAGTCTCATTTTACCTCGAACTCCAACATTCTCTTTCCTTCAATATAAGCCGTAAGGGTATCACCTGCTTTAACGGCACTTACGCCTTTAGGCGTACCAGTAAAGAGCAAATCGCCTGTTTTAAGCGTAAAGAATCTTGAAATGAACGAGATAATATAGTCAATCTTGAACAACATTAATGACGTATTCCCTTTTTGACGGGTTTCACCGTTGACTTCCAAATGAAAATTCAGGTCTTGTAAATCAGCAAATTCTGATTTTGAAACAAAAGAGGATAGTGGAGCTGACCCATCAAATGCTTTAGCCAATTCCCACGGCAATCCTTTTGCTTTGAGTTTGGATTGCAAGTCCCGCGCCGTGAAATCAATACCGATTCCGATTTCGTCGTAGTACTTGTGAGCAAACTTCTCGTCAATATTTTTTCCCATCTTGCTGATTTTGACCACAATCTCTACTTCGTGGTGAATGTCTTCCGAAAAATCTGGCAGGTAAAATGCCGAATTTTCCTTTAACAGCGCGGTGTCAGGCTTCTGAAAAATAACGGGATCTTCAGGAATGGCATTTTGAAGTTCGTGAATATGATCAACGTAGTTACGACCGATGCAAATGATTTTCATAGAATTAGGCTTTTTTAAGGACACAAAACTAAGTACTCCAACGCGGAAAAGGAAATCTATTCTTAGCTTTGTGGGATGAAGTCCTTCTATCAACTCCTGTTTCAAAACGAAACGCTTTACCGATCGCAAGAGGTAGAAGCCGTTGAAAAAATTGTAGCCCAAGTAGCCACCTCTTTAGTGGCCGAAGCAAAAAATGAGCCCATTAAAGTTGCTCCACCAAAGCCCATTGCCCCCACAATGCCACCTGTTCTGGTTCAGCCGCCGTCTGCTATTCCTGCGCTTAATCATCAAATCCTGATTTTGGTCAATGAAGCCCCGGCCATGTCGCCAAGCAATACTATTTTTCTGGAAAAGGTATTAAAGGCGGTCAATTTAAACTTGGACGGGGTGGACATTTTGAACCTATCGGGGGCTAAACAAATGGATTTCAGGCCGTTGCTTCAAAACAAAAAAGTGCATCATTTTATCTCTTTCGGCGTACCGTTTATCCAGATCAATTTGGAAATCATGATGAATCGGTATGACCCAAAGCGCATTGCAGGCGTTAATTTTTTATTGGCCGAATCGTTGGATATTATTCAGGCCGATGATAAAAACAAACGCGCGCTGTGGAACGCCCTGAAAAAGCTTTTTATGGAGGCTAATTAATCGTAATTTGATGATGAGAAGTCTAACAATCGGGATTCTGCTTACTATTTTTCATTCCTCAGTATTTGCCCAGAATTTTACGGGAGGTTTTAATTTTACTATTCCCTACAACGATGGTGTTTCGTCTGCTTTTTTGCCAAAATTTCCCGCAAAAACTATCTCTGCTCAAGACCGGGTAACTGCCAACGGAGCCCATTTTATAGTTGGAGGTCAACCGATTCGATTCTGGGGTGTCAATATCGCTGCATCAGGCGCATTTCCTGCCAAAACAACCGCCCCCGACATTGCTGCCCACGCCCGTAAAATGGGAATAAATTTGGTGCGATTTCATCATTTGGACAACCCATGGGGAGGCAATGATGGCAGTATCTTTGTGTCAGGACAATCCACCCGAAGTCTCAATACAACTACCCTCGACCGCTTAGATTTTTTCATCAACGAGCTCAAGAAAAACAACATTTATACCAATATGAACCTCAACGTGTCACGCACGTTTAAGGTATCGGATGGGATAGCTAATGCCGATTCGTTGGTCGAATTTGCCAAAGGAATCACCATTATTGACCCTCAACTCATTGCTTTACAGAAAGAATACGCCACTCAATTGCTCGCCCACGTCAATCCTTACACGGGGCTGAAATTGGCCGAAGATCCGTGTTTGGGAATGGTTGAAATCATCAATGAGAACTCTCTTTACGGGATGTGGAAAGGTAACGTCCTGAAAACCACCAAGCAAGGCGGTTGGTTATTGGTGCGCCACGCGGTACGATTAGACAGTCTTTGGAATGCTTTTTTGACTGCCAAATACCAAACTCAAACCGCATTACAAACCGCCTGGCAAACGGGGAATGCCGGTATTACAGAACGCATTACCGACGGTGGGTTTGAAGCAGCAACACTCAATGCCAATTGGGTGATGGAGCAAAACGCCGGTGCCGCCGCAACTTCTGTTCTTGATGCTACGCAAAGCCAAACAGGCAGTAAATCAGCCAAAGTAACCGTAACCGCCAAAGGCACGGAAAACTGGCATTTACAATTCAAATATACTAATTTCTCGCTTCAGAAAGACTCCGCTTATGTCGTTCAATTTTGGGCCAAAGCCAATCAAAATACGACCATCAACGCCTCCCTTACTCGCGACGATTCACCATACACTTGGTATGGCGGACAGGAAATCAATCTCACTGCCAATTGGCAGTTGTTTAAAGTCACTATCGTTGCTACTGAAAACAACACCGGAAAAGGACGACTTGCGTTCCAAATCGGCAAGACAACGAATGGAACCACAATCTCGCTTGATAATGTATCGTTGTCCCAACCGGTGCGTACAGCTTTTCTAACGGGAGAAAATTTAACCAACAAAAACATTCGTCGGTTTGATTACGGCGAACGGGGAAGCTTTGCCAAGCAACGCGTGGCCGATTTAGCGCAGTTTTATATTCAGCTTCAAAAAGGATTCATGGAAGACATGCGTAATTTCCTGAAAAATACCCTTGGCGTACAGGCTCCCATTACGGGCACAAACGCGCTGGTAGGGATTCAGGAAGGTTTGGAGCATGAAAATATGGACTACTACGATGACCACAGTTATTGGGACCATCCGCAGTTTCCGGGTGTGGCATGGGATGCCAACAACTGGCTCATCAATAATACACCCATGGTAAAAAATGGCTCTTTTGCCGCCATGACTACGGCTTTTTCCGGCGTGCATTTAAACAACAAACCTTACACCGTCAGCGAATACAACCACGGATACCCCAACCGCTACCGCGTTGAAATGGTGCCGGCCATGGCAGCTTACGGGGCATTTCACGGGATGGACGGGGTCATGTTTTTTGAATACAACAGCGATGTAAACAGCACGTGGTCACTTGATAAAGTCGGCGGTTATTTTTCCATTCACCGCGACCACAGCACCATGAGTTTGTTTCCCTCCTGTGCATGGGCGTACCGAAACGGCCTCATCACCGAAGCTACTCCTACATTAGTCAACTATTCAGAACGGGACGTGTTTTGGTCGTTTGAAAAAGACAACAATGGGCGTTGGAGCAAATACGTCCCCTATGATTTACGGCTACAACTTACTCACTCCCTGCAGGTTGGCACCTACCACCACGCTCAGGGAATTACTTCTCAAACGCTACCTACACCGAGTACCAATACGTTTCAGACCAATACACAACAGACGCTCTTAAACACCCAAACGGGAATTTTAACAACCAATACACCGCGTTATGTTTCCATTTCAGGGTTCCTTAATGCCGCTCCCAATACGCAAATCGGGAATTTACAACTGAAAAGTGCCAATGAGTTTGGGGCGATAACGTGGGTTTCGCTCAACAGCAAGACGTTAAACGAATCGGACAGTTCGTTGATTACCATTGCGTCGCAAACGCAAAATACCGGTATGGTTTGGAACGGCACCAATACGAGCGTTAATAATAATTGGGGAACTTCTCCTACTGCCGTACGTGCTTTGACGGTCGAGACTCGCCTCAACATCCAAGCCGAAGCATTACGAATCCACCGACTTTCACCTTCAGGACAAATTATGTCTACGTTTGACATTTTACCAACCGCTGCCAATACATTTGATGTCAACTTTCAGCAAAGCACCGACCAAACACTTTGGTATGCCGTCCAAGCCATCAAGAAAACGGATCTGGTACTTTCCGTTACCACTTCCAATCCTTCCAGGGATGTGGTTAATGTGTATCCCAATCCGGCACAGAACTTACTGACGGTCGATTTTTCACTTAATTCTCCTAAACCCGTTACCATCGAAATCATCAATGCGGCGGCGAGTATCGTTTTCAACACTACCAATACATTGGGACAAACAGGCTCAAACAGTATGAAGATTGATTTAAAAAACCTTCCCAACGGCACTTATTTTCTACGTGTTGGCAGTGAAGTAAAAAAGTTTATCATCAGTAGGTAAACTATAAAAACCTGTTTCATTTTTTCAAGAACTTTTATAATATACCCTGCGTATTTCAAAGACTGATTGATTCAACCTCTTACTTTTTCAAAAAATGGCCGAAGCTTATGTTTATGACGCTGTTCGTACCCCACGCGGGCGCGGCAAATCGGATGGGTCGCTGCACGAAGTGCAACCCATTCAATTGTTAACCTCTGTTTTAAAAGAAATCCAACAGCGTAACCAACTGGACACCAACTACGTTGACGATGTAATTATGGGTTGTGTTACCCCCATCGGTGAGCAGGGTGCCGACATCGCCCGAACGGCCGTTATTGAAGCAGGTTATGCCGAAAGTGTGGCAGGAGTGCAATTAAACCGTTTTTGTTCATCAGGCTTAGAAGCCATTAACCAAGCCGCCGCTTACGTGATGTCGGGGCAGGTGGATTTGATTGTAGCAGGCGGTGTAGAATCCATGAGTCGCGTGCCGATGGGCTCTGACGGTGGTGCATTGTTTATGAATCCGCAAATTGTAGCACGTCACAACATCGTTCCTCAGGGAATTTCGGCAGATTTGATTGCCACTAAATACGGTTATTCTCGTAAAGATGTGGACACATTCGCGGCCGAATCGTACCGTCGGGCCATGGAAGCTCAAAAAGCCAATCGTTTTGCCAAATCATTAGTTGCCTACAAAGATGAGATTGGTCTTATCCTTCTTGACCGCGACGAAGGCGTTCGTCCGGGCACTACGGTCGACTCATTAGGCGCATTAAAACCTGCTTTTGAAATGATGGGAAGTATGGGTTTAGACGCGTTGGCCTTGATGAAATACGCCGACATAGACAAAATAAATCACGTTCACCACGCTGGCAATTCTTCCCAAATCGTGGACGGTGCGGCTGGTTTATTGATTGGCTCCAAAGAAATTGGTGAAAAGTTAGGTTTAAAACCTCGTGCTAAAATAAAGGCGTTTGCCATTGTGGGTTCTGAGCCTACCATCATGCTTACTGGTCCCGTGCCTGCGGCGCACAAAGTACTCAAAAAAGCAGGCATGGACATTGGCGACATTGATTTATTTGAAGTCAACGAAGCTTTTGCAGCGGTGCCGTTGTTTTTTATGGAACAATTAGGGGTTGACCATTCTAAAGTAAACGTTAACGGAGGTGCTATTGCATTGGGGCATCCGTTGGGCGCAACCGGCGCTATAATCTCAGCTACGCTAATTGATGAATTGGAACGTTCGGGCAAGCAATTTGGGCTCTCAACGCTCTGCATTGGCGGCGGCATGGGCATTGCTACGATTTTTGAACGAGTAAACTGACATGGACATTGGTGGGAAATATCACACTAAAATAATAGGGTGGGTGACGTCTAAAAGCGTTTTTCCTGCGTATATGCTTATATGATTTTCTTATGAACACCCACTTTAATTCTATGCTGTTTCGATACATATCGGGTTTCACGGCTTTTCTGTTGCTGAATGCTGTACAGGCACAAGTAAAGAAACCATTCAGTGAACTGAAATACGATACAGAAATAGGCGGGGCGTTTGCCGGCAATCGGCAAACGCCCTTTTGGCTTAGAACCAATCAATACGGAATTGTTCCCTTAGAAAGCAATTTCTACACCCTTAGAGCAAGTGTAAGCCGTGAATATGTCCATAAATCAGACTCTGCAACGGCTAAAAAGCGCAAATTCGACTGGGGATTCAAGGCAAACAGCGTGTTCAATTTTATACCTTCCCGTACAGTCAAAACCAAAGAACTCCTGTGGCCTGAAGTATACGTCAAACTCAAATTTGGAGCCTTTGAACTTTACGGCGGCAAACGGCGCGAATTAGTTGGGTTAGGCAACAGCACCTTATCATCGGGATTTATGGCCTGGTCGGGAAATGCCATGCCATTTCCCAAAATCCAGTTTCAAACCGTTGATTTTGTTCCCCTCAAATTCATCAAAAGTATTCTATCCTTTAAAGCGGGCTATGCTCACGGTTGGTTTACAGTGCCTTACATTCAGGGAGCGTATCTCCACCAAAAGTACCTGTATGCTCGTTTTGGCAAACCGCATTGGCGCGTCAAATTTTACGCTGGACTCAATCATCAGGTTCAATGGGGAGGAAAAGCGGATTATTTAATCGGCTCGCCCGTTGCTGAAAACGGTCAACTTCCTGCCACTTTTCGAGATTATGTGTCATTGGTCACGGGTCGTTATCCCGACGATTATTCCAACAATCGCTATAATTCATTCGACGGAGCAAACCGCATCGGAAACCATATAGGCAGCTACGATTTTGCCTTGGAATGGAATGACGCCAAACGAACCATCCTTTTCTACCACCAACATCCTTACGAAGATGCTTCGGGGTTAGCCTTCCAAAACTTCCCGGATGGTTTGACAGGATTACGACTTTTGCGAAAACCGAACAGTTCCAACAATTCGTTTCAACTGCGACGGATCGTAATGGAGTTTTTACAAACAACGGATCAAAGCGGTTCCACCTATGTTACCTTGGCTCAATATCAAGGCATTGACAGCTATTTCAATCATGGACAATACAAAGAAGGTTGGTCATATTTGGGTAATACCATTGGCACGCCTTTTATCGCACCCTGTGCTACACTTCAACCAGGAATAATTCCTCCTTCCAATGCAAATTTCTTCCCGAACAATCGGGTTTTAATGGGCTATTTAGGAAGTGAATGGACGATATTCAAGAAAGTCAGTCTTCTGTCACGCAGCTCGTTCAGTCGCAATTTCGGGATGTATGGAGAGCCCTTCTCGCCTACTCTCAACCAATTTTCCTTTCTTTTAGCTGCCTCCATTCCCATTCCTAAATGGCCGGGCTGCTCGGTTAAAAGTTCAGTGGCTTTGGATCAAGGCCAATTATTTCCTACTTCAATAGGAGGGCTTATCAGCCTTAAAAAAACATGGTAATAATTACCGTTTCAGTAAATAAGTTGCAGATAACGCTTTAAATTTGGACATTCAAAATTTCATTTTTCACTCCATATCTGCCTACAATGAGCCTAAAACCTTTGTTTTCCCTCCTATTTACTCTATTTAGCGTAACTCTCTTTGCTCAAACCCCCGCCATTTCATTGGTCAAAGAAGAATTTATTTTTAACACCCTTCCCACCCCTTCCTGTCATGCGTCAAGCATTGTTGAGTTGGGCAACCAACATTTTATGGCAACTTGGTTTGGCGGTACGCACGAAAACAATCCTGATGTGGTCATTTGGATTTCCGAATACAAACAAGGCAAATGGGGCACGCCCAAACTCATCGCAGACGGCATTGTTGATGCAACTAAACGCTACGCCTGCTGGAATCCGGTTTTGTTCAAAACCAAAGAAGGCAAACTGATGCTTTATTACAAAGTTGGCATTAACCCGCGGGAATGGTGGGGAATGGTACGAACGTCCACCGACAACGGAAAAACGTGGACGAAGCCCGAAAAACTGCCCGATGGAATGCTGGGACCTATCAAAAACAAACCGGTACAACTCGCCAACGGTGACATTTTACACCCCACCAGTACGGAGAGTGTAAAAGGAAATGTTTGGCACGTACATTTGGAAAAGACGGATAAAAATGGCAACAATTGGCAGAAAATTGACATCGACAACGGCAATTTTGGCGCTATCCAACCCAGTATTTTGACCTATCCGGATGGAAAAATGCAGTTGTTGTGTCGGAGCAAACAAGGTTATGTAGTACAAACCTGGTCGAGCGACGGCGGTAAAACCTGGAGTCCGGTAAGTGCCACCACCCTTTTGAATCCCAATTCAGGAACCGATGCCGTAACGCTTAAAAACGGTACACAAATTATCATTTATAACCCTATTCAAAAAGGACGCCATAAACTTCGGGTAGCCGCCTCTAAAGACGGAACCAATTGGCAGGATATTTACAATTTGGAAGACGAAAGCGAGGGCGAGTTCAGTTACCCAGCGGTCATTCAATCAACCGATGGTTTGGTGCACATTACGTATACTCACCACCGGACAAAAGTGAAACACGTAGTACTGAAAGTACCTGATGTGTTACCTCCAAGAGCCATCGGCCCGCTTCCTTCCAAAGCGCAGTTAGGTTGGCACGACATGGAACAAAACGCCTTTATTCACTTCACAACCAACACCTTTACTGATTTGGAATGGGGATACGGAGATGAAAAGCCTGCTATTTTTAACCCAACGCAATTAGACGCTGACCAGTGGATTAAAACCCTCAAAGATGCTGGTTTTAAGGGAGCCATTTTAACTTGCAAACACCATGATGGTTTTTGTTTGTTTCCGAGCCAATTCACCGAACATTCCATTAAAAACAGTCCCTACAAAAACGGTAAGGGTGACTTGGTAAAAGAAGTGGCCGACGCCTGCAAAAAATACGGCCTGAAATTCGGGATTTATCTTTCGCCTTGGGATCGCAATCATGCCGAATATGGCAAACCCGGCTACGTTGAGTATTATCGCAATCAACTCAAAGAGATTTTCACTAACTACGGCCCCGCTTTTGAAATGTGGTTTGACGGTGCCAACGGTGGCGATGGCTACTACGGAGGTGCCCGCGAAAAACGCCGCATTGACGGAAAAACGTACTACGATTGGCCTACGACTTTGGATATCGTTCGTAAAATGGCGCCCGAAGTTATTTTCTTCAGTGACGCCGGGCCGGGCGTCCGTTGGGTAGGTAATGAAAGGGGTATTGCCGGAGAAACCAATTGGAATACGATATCACCCGACACACTTTACGCAGGGAAGGGCGGCATTGAAAAACTCCTGAATACAGGTTCCGCCGATGGTACGCATTGGATACCGGCGGAGGTAGATGTTTCGATTCGTCCGGGTTGGTTTTATCACGCCAAAGAAGATGAAAAGGTAAGAACTCCCGAAAACCTGTTTGATATCTACCTTACTTCGGTGGGTAGAGGCTCTACTTTATTGTTAAACGTCCCTCCTGACCGTCGCGGGCTTATTCACGAAAATGATGTAAAGGCATTAAAAGGCTGGCGCGAACTACTTGACCGTGAATTTAAAACCAATTTGGCGGCCAAAGCCAAAGTGATGGCGAACTCATACCGCGGCAACGCTGCCAACTACGCAGCCACTAATCTCACCGACGGCAATAAAGACACCTACTGGACAACCAACGACGACGTAACTACGGGAAGCATTGAACTGGATTTGGGCAAAACTCAAACCGTAAAATACATTACGCTCAATGAGTACATTCAATTAGGCCAACGGGTCAAAGAATTTAACGTGGAGGCTTGGCAAAACGGTGCGTGGCAAAAAATAGCCCAAGCCACGACCATTGGTCACAAACGAATTTTAAAACTTAACCCAATAACGACCAATAAAATCAGAGTCAATATTACCTCATCAAAAGCTTCTCCCATCATTTCTGCGATTGAGGTATATTGATTTTCAGTAATGATTTTTGATTTTGGGTATACGAATTAAACTTTTCCGCTAATTCTTATTATTTTCACAATAAGACTTAGCGGAAAAGCATTTTACAGGGATATCCAAACACATCAAAAACCATTTCTATCATGAACAATACACTACTTGCTTTCCTTCTAATGGCTGTTGCCTTTCAGTTTGTAAATGCTCAGGCGCCCATTATTACCAATTTTTCACCCACCAGCGGCCCCGTTGGCACAAGTGTCACCATTACGGGTACCGGTTTTGATGCTACTAATAACATTGTATTTTTCGGTGCCACCAAAGCCTCAGTTACCGCTGCCGGTCCCACAAGTTTGACTGTAACAGTACCAACAGCAACAACCTATCAGTACATATCAGTTACTAATTTAACCAATAATTTAACGGCTTATTCCGCCAAACCATTCGTTGTGACCTTGGCAGGTACCATTGCTTTCGATGCTAAACAAGACCAAACAACCGGAACAACTCCAAAATCGGTGAGTATCGGCGATATAGACGGCGATGGAAAGCCCGATTTGGCCGTAGCAAATTCAGGCAGCAACACGGTATCCATACTGCGCAATACTTCCACTTCAGGTACAGTCAGTTTTGCCACTAAAGTGGATTTTACTACCGGCTCCTCTCCTGTTTCAGTAAGCATCGGCGATATAGATGGCGATGGAAAACCCGATTTGGCCGTGGTCAACGGCGTTGATAACAGTGTATCGGTATTGTGCAACACTTCCACTTCAGGTACAGTCAGTTTTGCTTCCAAGGCAGATTTCACCACCGGAACCGGGCCTACTTCAGTGGTTATCGGTGATATTGATGGAGATGGGAAACCTGATTTAGCCGTGACTAATGGCGGAAGTAATAATGTATCGATATTACGCAATACTTCTTCATCAGGCGCAATCAGCTTTGCGACTAAAGTGGATTTTTTTGCAGCCTCCAATCCTACTTCAGTAGCTATCGGCGATATTGATGGAAACGGGAAAGCCGATTTGGCTGTCACTCAAGGCGATGGTGGTGACGTCGCTGTATTGCGCAATACATCCACCTCAGGTACAATCAGTTTTGCCACAAGGATAGTTCTGGGTGGAGGGCCGGGTAATTATTCTGTGGCCATCGGCGATATAGATGGCGATGGAAAACCTGATTTGGCTATCGCAAATCTGCTGTTTGCGGGCGGGGGAGTATCCCTCTTTCGCAATACCTCTACTTCAGGGACAATCAGTTTTGCTGGCAGAGTGGATTTTGTCTCTGGTAAATTTCCTAAATCTATCACTATGGGTGATATAGATGGAGATGGGAAACCCGATTTGGCCGTGGCAAACAGCACAACTAATACTGTATCTGTATTTCGTAACACCTCAAGTTCGGGGACTGTAAGTTTGGCCGGTAAAGTAGATTTCACCACAGGAACAGCACCTTGGTCTGCCGTTATCGGCGATATAGATGGCGATGAAAAGCCCGATTTGACCGTTGCTAACAGTAGCGGCAACGATGTATCCCTATTTCGACAATCAGTACCGCAGGGCAGTTTAACAGCTAATGGGCCGTTTTGCGCATCGGGAACAGGACAATTAACGTGGACTTCAACCGCAGGTCCCGGGCCTTATACCGTGGTTTACAATGACGGTACTGCAAACCGAACCGCTTCCAATGTGACAAGCGGCACTCCGTTTAATGTGTTTACCAATCCTGTCAACAGCACAACTACCTATACGTTGGTGTCTGTAGCCTATCCGGACAATTCTGTTCAAACGACCGGTTTTGCCGTAGGTACCGCAACCATAACGGTCAATCCACTGCCTATAGTTAGTACCTCCGCGGCTTCAGTCTTTGTGGACAGTACCATTACCTTAACCCCTACTTCAGGAGGAACATGGGTGAGCAGTGACCCTGCCAAGGCAAGTATAACTAACGCAGGGCTGGTTACAGGAAAGTCATCGGGAGTAGTTAATTTTACATTTACGGCAACGGCTACCGGTTGCTCTGCCACTACGAGCAATGTAACAGTAATCAATTCCCTTTCTCCTGTTCAAGCTACAGAATTCAGTCCTAATTATATTTTGGTACCTCAGCTTACCTTTGCGCAGATTTCAGCGATCTCTTCTCCCAAAAGAGGAATGATCGTGTATGATTTGACCAACAATTGCCTGCGTGTGTTTACCGGCGAATGGAAATGTATTTCTTTAAATTAGCTGCCCACAATTTCTTTCACAAAGTGGTTACAGCATTTTAAAGAAACTGCTTCTAATTCCTGTCTGCTTTTTTCAGCACAACTTAAACTTTTGTAACTCACACTATTTCAACAATATAACACCAATAATTCAAAAATACATTTCTTCCAAAATCCAAAGCATACATATCTTCGTACATAGCAATAGTTTTCAAGAAGTTGTCCTCACACGCTAAACACTTTAAAATTATTGCTATGTGTTACAATCAGAAATTGCGTTCCGTTGGGTTTCTTGTAGCCCTTACCTCGCTAATTACCTTCAATTCCTGTCAGGATCACCGTATGTCTCCTGCCCCTCAGACCCTTCCCGAAGCGCCTTTTTATGCACTTACCTCCGGCAATCAACTGCTTGCCCTCAACGTACGTTCTACCAATACTCCCACTGCTAACGTAACGATTTCGGGATTACCGCAGGGAGAGCAAATTTTAGCGATTGATTTTCGCCCTGCCACCGGTCAATTGTATGGGGTAGGCAGCAGCAGTCGTTTGTACATTATCAATCCTGTAACAGGCGCTTCTGTGGCTCTGGGTACAGGGCCTTTTTCTCCGGCATTAATCGGAAATGCAGTAGGTTTAGATTTTAATCCTACTGTTGACCGTATCCGATTGATAACAAACACAGGCCAAAACCTGCGTCTCCATCCTGAAACGGGAGCAGTAGCGGCTACTGATGGAAACATTAACGGAGTAGTAGGAGCAGTCATTATGGGCGGTGCTTACACCAACAATAAATCGGGTGCTGCGACGACGACACTTTATGAAATTGACCCGGTTACGGATCGGCTTTATCGCCAAGATCCGCCTAACAATGGAACATTGGCCGATGTAGGCCCACTGGGATTAGACATCACGGCCGTAGGTGGCTTTGATATTTCTCCTAATGGAGATGCCATCGCCTCGGTAACGTTTGGTGGTGCAACGGAATTAGATCAAGTCAATCTTACAACCGGACGCCTTCAAAAATTAGGTGATTTACCAAGCAACGTCATTGGAATCACCATTCCAACCGAACCTACTGCTTATGCCGTAGACAATACCAATAATCTCTTGATTTTCAATCCCACGAATCCGGCACCTATATCGAAGGCTATCGTGGGCTTGCAACCGGGAGAATCCGTACTTGGCATTGATTTCCGTCCCATCAATGGACAATTGTATGCATTGGGAAGTACCAGCCGCCTTTATACGATTAACACTTCAAACGGAGTGGCTACGGCCATTGGAGCAGCCCCGTTTTCGCCTGCACTGAGCGGAGCCGACTTTGGATTTGACTTCAACCCTACCGTTGACCGTATCCGAGTAACCAGCAATAGCGGTCAAAATTTACGCCTTATCCCTGATACCGGTGCAGTGGCATTTACGGACGCCAACTTGAATCCGGGAAGCCCAAGTGTAACCGCTTCGGCCTATACCAACAATTTTGCCGGAGCAGCTGCTACTACGCTTTACAACATTGAATCTACCGGGGCAAATGCAATGCTTTACATTCAAAATCCGCCTAACAACGGCACACTCGTACCCGTAGGTTCATTGGGAGTTCAGACAGAAAGCACCAATGGCTTTGACATTGGCGGAATGAGCGGCATAGCGTATGCCTTACTTCGTTCCGGTGGAACAACCAGAGTCTATTCCATCAACCTCGCCAACGGCGCTGCTACTGGTGGAGGCACATTACCGGGAAATCCTGTTGTGCGCGGTATGGCACTGGGATTAGGTTTCTAACACTTACGTATTCACACAGTTTCAATCCATTAAAAAAGCTGCCGCGGGCGAACCCCTCGGCAGCTTTTTTAATGGATTTTTCACACCAAAAGTATGCCTTTTTGTTACCTTCGCGGATTCTTTAATTTTCTTCTTAAAAATCACTACTCAATATTTATGAAAAAAACTATCCTTGCCCTTATTTTATGTTTTACTACGCTTTCCGCCTTCACACAAACAGAAGAACGAATCACTATCGTTTCAGCCATCCCCAGTGAAAACACGGGGCAGGATTATTCCTCCTGGCTTAATGACGATTTGAACAATTTAGTACCCAGTGCCTGGACGGGCAACTCAAAATGGGTGGATGTAACCCTGAAATTAGAGAAGAAAGCCCTGATTAGCCGTCTTTCCTTTTATGATTTTGAAGGCGTTTTTACAGACAAGCCCGCTTACATTTATGTGTTGAACGGTACACAAAAGATTTTTTTGGGCTTGTTTGAAGGGCTTACCTACAAAACTTTTGTTGATTTGAAACTTACGCAACCATTGGTGGGGGATGCTATCGTAGTGCATAAATTCGGCAATAACATTCCCCAAAAAATCAAGGTATTCGGTCAATCCATCACAGCAACGACCGTCCTTGCCGTCGTCGAAGACCGCATCAAATTACTATCCATTTCTGCAAGCGAAAATACAGGGCAGGGCTACACACCCTGACTCAACGACGACCTGAACAGCATGGTAGCAAGCGCTTGGACGGGCAACTCAAAATGGGTGGATATAACCGTAAAATTAGCTCAAAAAGCCCTGATCAATAAAATAAGTCTGTACGATTTTGAAGGTGTATTTACCGACTATCCGGCCCAAATTTATGCCCAAAACGGAACACAAAAAACGCTTTTAGCTACTTTTGACAGCTCTACTTACAAAACTTGGGTGAGTTACAAACCCGGTCAATCTGTATTAGCCGATGCCATTGTGGTACATAAGTTCGGCAATAATATTCCCCAAAAAATCAATGTGTACGGATAGGCCGTACTCAATGACCCGCTTGATGTTCCTGCGCCTCCGGCCGAAGAACGAGTGAAAATAACAGCAGCTACCCCGAGCGAAAACACAGGGCAGGACTACACGCCCTGGCTCAACGACAACCTGAACAGTTTGGTAGCCAGTGTCTGGACGGGCAACTCCAAGTGGGTGGATGTGAAGTTGACCTTTGAAAAACGAAGCAAAATTACCCGTCTGTCTTTTTATGATTATGAGGGGGTATTTACGACCAACCCCGCTTCTATTTACGCACTCGACGGAACAACCAAGACTTTTTTAGGAGTGTTTGAAGGGCTTACCTAC
Organism: Runella sp.; assembly: GCF_027484545.1. Lineage (GTDB taxonomy): Bacteria > Bacteroidota > Bacteroidia > Cytophagales > Spirosomataceae > Runella. The sequence goes on from NZ_JAIXST010000141.1 coordinate 40,662, forward strand.
AAAACATTTGTTGACTTAAAACTCGCTCAACCACTCGTAGCCGATGCTATCATCGTACACAAGTTTGGCAATAATATTCCGCAAAAAGTTCAGGTGTATGGTCAGGCGGTGTCAACTGCCACTGTTGATCCGCCTACAACTACACCCCCTACTCCGCCAAACCCAGCGGTTGTCGGCACAAAAATTCCGATTGATGCGAAACGCTGGTATCAACTAAATACATTGGACAATGGTTTGGGAGGGCTTTTTGACGGTGTCACTGACATATCCGTTCAAACCATATTGAGTAATTATGATGCTTATTATCCACTCCTCAGCGATGAAGAAATATCGCTCCAAAGCATTAGGTTTTATGACTGGGAAGGGATCATTAAGGATACTCCAATGACGCTTTCCGTGATTACTGACCAATGGCAACGAATTCCGGTGGCAAGTTTTACGGGTGAAACATACAATCAATGGGTAGGCCCCAATCCAGCCAACAGCGGAAAATTCACACTCGATACACCTCCCGTTGGTAAAATTCGCTACTTACTCATCAATAGTTCTGGGGGTTATCCTTCCGAAATCGAGCTATACGGCACTTACAAAGCCAGTGTCAAACCCGTTACGCTCGCCCCTAAAAGAGAAGTAAAATTGAAAAATGGCTTCGGGGTCAATGCTTTTGAGTGGAATTTTCTGGGCATTACCAGTGACGTCATTGACGAATCCAAAATCAAGCCTATCAAGACATTCTCAGGATTTCGTCACTACATGGACTGGGATAAACTCGAACATACCGAAGGAAGCTACACCTACAATCCTACCGACAGTGGTGGCTGGAATTACGATGCCGTTTACGAACGCTGTAAAATCGAAGGGATTGAGGTATTGGCCTGTCTCCAAACCATCCCCCCGTGGCTGATAGCCACTTATCCTGCCGCTGACCAGGATTATGACAATGTGCCCGTCAGATACGGAAAAAGTTTTTCCGATCCTGCCTCTTACATCGAACAGGCAAAAACAGGTTTCCAGTACGTAGCCCGTTACGGAAGCAATACCTTGGTCAATCCCGCATTGTTAAGTGTAAACAGTAAACAGCGTTGGACAGGTGATGGCATCAATACGCTGAAAATCGGCTTGGGGCTTGTTAAATACATTGAGTGCGGAAACGAACGAGACAAATGGTGGAGAGGACGCAAAGCGTACCAAACCGCTCGTGAATACGCGGCCAATCTCTCCGCTTTTTATGATGGACACAAAAACACGATGGGCGCGGGAGTTGGGGTGAAAAATACCGACCCAACTATCAAAGTCGTGATGACAGGCTTAGCTTCGGCAAGCACTGATTATGTACGGGGTATGATTGACTGGTGTAAAGAATTCAGAGGATACAATGCCGACGGTTCGGTAAATATTTGCTGGGATGTGATCAACTACCATTATTATTCCAACAATTCCAACGCCTCACAAAACGGCATTTCTACCCGAGGAACTGCCCCAGAAGTCTCCAATGCCGGAAAAGTAGCCGACGAATTTGTACAAATGGCCCACCGTGAACAAAATGATATGCCTATTTGGATTACGGAATTGGGCTACGATGCCAACCAAGGCAGCCCTTACAAAGCCATTCCAATCGGCACTAAATCAGAATATATTACGCAGGCCGACTGGAGTTTGCGCTCTGCCCTGATGTACAATCGTTTGGGTATCGACCGAGGGTTCTTCTATGAATTGTACGATGACAACTTTCCCAATCCTACCCAGTTTGCTTCATCGGGATTAATCAATGATGACAAGACCCGTAAACCCGTATCAGATTATTTTTATCAAACCTCCAAACGGTTTGGCGATTACGTTTATAAAGAAACCCTTTCCAAAGACCCTTCGGTAGACCGCTATGAACTGAACGGTCAATCAGTTTATGCACTGTACGTTCCAGATGAAACAGGCCGTACTGCCAACTATACGTTATCAATGGGCAATTTTAACCAAGCGAACGTTTACTCGCCTAAAGTTGGAAGCGATTCCATGAATGTAGTTAAAATGCCAGCTAACCTCGGTAAGCTTACACTCACACTTACCGAAACTCCTGTCTTTGTTTTACCCTCCAACGGTGCGGCGCGTTTGGCCGTTGCCGAAACCACGAATGAATTATTCAATTCACTGGTTGTATATCCAAATCCTGCCAGTGATTTCGTCTCTTTTTCACTGGAAAATGAACGTACCGGCCCGCTTGAGGTCAAACTGTTTGATGTAAACGCAACTCAGATTGTGAAACAAAATCACTTCTTGAAAACGGGAAAATCGTTCGTGGGAAAAATTGACATTCGCTCACTACCGTTTGGATTGTACGTTTTGGAACTAACTCAGGACAATGAACAAACAACCCGAAAAATACTGAAGATTGATTAGATAAGTCTGCGGTTTAGGTAAATCCCTCCCTGCACATTGGTAAAATCCAAGGCGGGGAGGGATTTTTATTGCCGCTTCTCCTTTGTTAAAACCAAACAATTCTATTATTTGAGTATTTTTGCCCAATAAACCGATTCGCACCAAGAAGCTGTTTGGGGCTTCAAGAAGACTCTAAATACGTAACTATGATACTTTTAAATTGGATTGACTTCGATACTCGTCCCCTCATTTGGTGGCTATTTGGACATTTATTTTTAGGCATTTTCAGTAGTTGGCTCATTCTTCGCAATCGTCCTGTATCGGATTTTATTCTCGTTGGCGTTATTTTCTTCATCTCGGGTTTTATGCGCCTCCCTATTCTTCTACACAATCTTCCGCTTAATCCAGACGAAAGTCAGATGTTAGCTCAAGGCTTGACCCTGACCTTCGACCCTTTGCTTTATCGTTCTGTAGACCCTACTACCAGCGGCCCCATCAATAATTATGTATTGGCTTTTGTACATCTATTAGGGTTCAAACTGGATTTTCGTTTAGCCCATATTTTAAGCTGGCTGATTACCGCATCCTCGGTAATTTTCCTGTACAAAGCCCTAAAACAGTTACAGTCCGTTTTCATAGCTCAACTGGCGGTAATCCCTACCATAGCATTCATCACTTTTGCCCAAAACGCTAATTATCTGCATTATTACAGTGAAGGAATTGCCATTTTATTCCTTAGTTTCAATGTTTACCTTATCGCTCGCTGGACACGAAAAAAAGACTTTCCGTTGTTGGAATTAATCGCCTTTGGAATCTCTACAGCCTTGATTGTCCTTTGTAAAATCCAAGCCCTTCCCTTGTCTTTTGTTCTGGGAGTTTGGAGCCTGTTTCTGTTATTTTTCTTTCAAAAACAAAAAGCGTTCCTCTATGGCAGTGTTCTGGCAGGCAGTATTATAGCGGTGTGGGGAGGCTGGCTATGGTATATGCAGGCCAATGACGTACTGGATGACTTTTTTTTCTATTATATCAAAGCCAATGCGCAATTGAAAATGCATTTTTCGGACAGCACCGTCCGTAGTCCTTTTTATCTACTTATCCGATTTCCCCTGATTGTTTTCAAGCGTGCTTTTGGATTAGAGTACTGGTTTTTCCCGTTTGTGCTGCTGACAGGAGTATTTCTTTTAAAAATCACCGCGAAAGAAGCCTTTCTAAAAACCATAAAACTCAATTCTTATTTTTGGGTAATGCTTTCGGGCTACTTTTTTATGGTGGTAGCAACTATTATTCGCACGGGCAGTTTTTACCCGCATCATTTCCTGTATTTTATTCTCCCCTGTTGTTTGTTTATAGGTTTGTATTTAAGTCAAATCAAGCCGATTTGGCGGTGGGCTATTTTATCTACTCAAGTTATCTTTATTGCCCTTTGCGTTAAGCGTCTTGCCACGGGTTCCTACTTAAATTTATACACAACAGCCGTTTCTGACCAAAGGGAGCTAAGTCCGGTTGGACAGGCCATTCTTAAGTACGGAAAACCCGGAGACTATTTAGTGGTTTGGGGATGGGCTTGCCAGTATTACGTAGAAACCCAAATGCCTCAGGGTGTTAATGAAAACCACTCTGTAAGAAGCGCGATGAAACATCCGCTTCAAGCGGCTTATTATCAGCGTTACATTCAGGATATCAAACGAACTCGACCCAAGGTTTTTGTAGATGCCATGACCCCAAAAACGTTATGGATGAACGATCCGAAAAAATACGGCCACCAAAACTATCCAGAATTAGCTCAATTCATCGCCGACAACTATACGTTCAAAGAAGAAATCAAAGGGATAAAAATCTACGCCCTAAAACACAATTAGAGCCAAATTGCTTTGGCTCTAATTGTATTGAAATGAAGATGCAACTTTATAGCTTAAGACTCTGTAAGAGAAAAAATTCGTCATTCGTCACTCCTACATTCGACATTTTTTCAGCATTACGCTGCTTTTGATTTTTGTCGGTATTCCATAAATATCGCGCCGGCCATCAACAAAATCCAGGCAAATGCTGCAAATCGGTCAATTTGTTGGCCTGTTTTTACCGCAGGCGGATCAAATTTGAATTCAATCTTGTGTTTTCCTGCCGGTACCACCATACCGCGCAGAATATAATCAGCTCTAAAATGCGAAGCTTCCTGCCCGTCCACGTAGGATTTCCAATCTATACCTCCTCGGTAGTAGATTTCGGAAAAAATCGCTACTTCTGCGGTCTTTGCGTCAGATTCATACGTCAGGTGATTGGGCTTGTACTCCGTCAATCGAATTTTGGCAGCAGTATCTGCCTGCGGCTTCACATTTTGTACTTGGTCCGCAAAACGCTTATCAACAAACGCCGTTTGACGAGGTTCAAACTTATCCAACGCTTTCAGTTCTTCATCAGCGTTATTGACCAGTTTTACCTCCTTCACAAACCACGCATTACCCAAGGCTTCCGGGTTGCGCTGTACCGTTGGCTGTCCATCCTGACCCGGAACGATGAAATAACGTGTATTCAGCATATTAAATACCGCCATGTTGTTTTTAGACATTTGCGCATCCACCACTTCCCGATACCTACGCAGGGTAGCACCATGATACCCCCCCAGAGATTTATGGAAATAGGACAATTTCGCATCCTGAAATGGACTGGTTGTTAAGTCAATCACCCGATAGTTAGGGTCTGTATCCTGCATAATTTGCTGATTGGCCGGACTCGGTTGAAACAGGTCATCGTACAAATACCATTTTTGTTGGAAACTGTCATTGTTTAGATAGCGGCGATCTACTGTCCACATATCAACGAGCGTCAGAAATGCCAATGCTCCCGCAACGATGGTCACATTTTTAAGTTTTTGGGTGGCATAGGCCCAAATAAGACCCGCCGCCAATAAAATAAAAATCAAACTCCGAAAAGCATCTGAACGCAACATATCCACTCGGTCCGTGAGTAAAGCATTGTAAATATCGTTGGCGGCGGCTTTGTTATTCCCAAACTGTTGGGTCAAATTCTCAACCAATCCTGCATCTTTAGGTGCCTTAAAATCAAACAGACCCGGAATGAGGGTAAACAGAAGTGCTACCCCTCCCGTAAGGGCTAAACTAATAAAAAATGGTCGTTGAAGTTGTTTCCAATCTGGTTTTTCGTCCATCAATTTCTTTACTCCCAAAGTAGCTATAACAGCAACGCACAATTGAACCAACGACAGGGCCATACTTACGGCCCGAAACTTATTGAACATCGGAAAGTTGTCAAACAAAAAGTAGTTGACCGAACTCAAATTTTCTCCCCAAGAAATAATCAGGAAGAAAAGAGCCCCTATTCCAAAAGGATATTTATAACGCTTATCGGCAATAAACAGCCCCAATACAAAAAGAAAACAAATAATGGCTCCCGCATAGACACCACCACCTACAAACGTCTGATCGCCCCAATAAGTGGGAAGGGAGCGAGCAAATTGAATCGCCGTTTCGGGAGGGATATTATAACGTCCCAGTGTTTTATACACTTCTGATTTCTCATCCAATTCACCTCCTGACGCTCCTCCTGAAAAATTAGGAATCAACAAAGTCAACGACTCCAATTTACCATAACTCCAACCAAAAGCATAATCCCGATCTAAGCCCTCGCTTACTTTTGCAGTACCGGGTTTAGGAGACAATTCAGATTTACCGCGAATTGTTTCTTTGGTATATTCATAAGTGGTCCATAACGTAGAGGTATTATTTGCTACCACGATGAGGCCGAATACGGCCATAAATGCCGTAGCTATCAAAAATTTTCCTACATGCTTTTCCTGTATAGCTCTTACTAATTCAAATACTCCCAAGATTATCATCAATAACCCCGAATAGTAGGTGATTTGTGCGTGGTTGGCCCATAAATCCAATCCCAATCCAAAACTAAAAATGGCCGATCCCAACCAACTTCGACCTCGATAAGCCCAGACCACCCCTGCCATCATGATGGGTGAGAAAGAAAGCGCATTTACTTTGGAAATATGCCCTGCTTCGATGATTTGAATATTGTAGGAAAAAAAAGCAAAGGCTATAGCGCCCAATAAACTTGCCGTTAACCCACATTCCATGGAAATCAGGAGCAAATAAGCTCCCAATAAATAAAAGAAGATATAGCCTCCCTGCCCAAATGTGCTCGTAAACATCCCAATAGGGGCCACAGCGCCTTTAGAAAGCCGTCCCCAAATAAAATAAGTAGGCATCCCTCCAAAGGTACTGTTGGTCCAACCTGACCACTCACCGGTTTGTTTAAAGTATTCTGCCACCTCATGAGAAGCTCCCGCTGCCTGAACAGGGTCATTTTGAATCAGCACTTTGCCTTTCAGAACAGGGCTCATGTACCCCCAGGAAAGGGCCGCAAAGCCCAACACAACCAACAAATGTGGCAACAGCGATTTAAGATTTATTACTTTTTTCATTTCAATAAAAAACCCCTGTGTCTCCAAGGGGAAAATTTAGATTTTAGACGAGTTGTACTTTATGATTCTTTACCGTAGGCCACTGCAATACTCGCGCCAAGGTACCAATGGTTTTTAGGAATTTCCTGAAAATACAGAAATTTACGGTTTGTTTTTAGGGCAAACTCGTGAAGTTTGGTGTTACAATGGGCATTATCAGCGATGACGTAAGAATTGGCACTCAATTGGTTCTTGATTGTCTCGTATTCCTCCGCCTCATAAGTGGCTGAGTGGTCGCTGTCATTGATAAACACGTCAATGGACTCATTTATTTTCTTCAAAGACTCAATGGAATCCCCGTATAGAATTTTACCGACCTGATTATAAGGGGCTTTAAATAAAAAACCCGCGCTGGGGTTAATATCCGTACCGTAGTAAGACCCTTCAAAACCTTCGGCTCTATTTCTTAACAAAGCTGCTGCAATCACACAACTTCCCAATCCTTTGTCGACGCCGGTTTCTATCACTAATTTAGGTTTGGTGATTCTTATAATAACGTACCAGCCCAGCCGACGTGCCAACCGAACTTCTTTATCCGACTTAAATGCATCAGCTCCGTGTTGATATAAGTCCTGTATGTGCTTATAAAATGCCTGGTCTTCTAAAATCTCCCTGAAATACAAATGGATTTCTTGGTAGGTTTTACCTGTTACTGCCGCAACGAAGTGTTCCAAATAAATCAAATTGTCATCTCGCAGGTCGTAGGTCAGGTTGGTTGTTTCTTTCGACGTAAACAGCCACTTGATATATCTCCCAACAGTAGTCAGTACAAAATTCAATCCTACTCTAATTCGGTAAATTATCAGTACCAACCGACCGAGAACAGGCAATTTAGCAATCGTTCTAAGCATAATTTAAAGTTTATATCACTTGGGCAAAAGTAGTAATTTTACGGATTGGGTCGTTTTAATTGCTAAAAAGTTTTAGCGGAATGATGAAGTAGGATAAGATACTGATAAGTGCTTAAAAACAATGATATTAAATGATTAAATTTACCTTTCTCAAAATTACCCGGGATTTTGCTGTCGGGTTAAATTTTCAAGAAAATTTCAAAATATTCGGTATTTCATCGAAATAGAAAATAAATTTGTGTGTTTGATGTACAAAGCCATACTCTAAGTTTGATTTGCTACTGAAATAAAAACCACCTTAATACCTAACTTATGATTAAAAAAATTGCAGTTTTTACCTCCGGCGGTGACGCCCCCGGTATGAATGCTTGTATCCGGGCCGTCGTACGCAGTGCAATGTATTATGGTATAGAAGTCTATGGCATCCGCCGCGGTTACAATGGTATGATTTCCGGTGACATTTATCAGATGACTTCTCACTCTGTCAGTAATATTATTCAACGCGGCGGTACCATTCTCAAGTCTGCGCGAAGTAAAGAATTTATGACCAAAGAAGGCCGCCAAAAAGCCTACGAACAACTCCAAAAATTTGGAATAGAGGGATTGGTTGCCATTGGCGGAAACGGAACGTTTACGGGAGCCACTATCTTCTTTGATGAATACGGTATTCCTACCGTAGGAGCACCGGGCACCATTGACAATGACCTTTACGGTACTGATTATACCATTGGCTACGATACAGCCGTAAACACGGCCCTCGAAGCCATTGACAAAATCCGGGATACGGCCGATTCGCATGACCGGGTATTTTTCATTGAAGTAATGGGACGTGACTCTGGCTATATTGCCATTCAATCGGGGATTGCGGGAGGTGCGGAAATTGTGATGGTACCAGAAGTACTGACTCCTATATCGGAAGTGGTGGAAACCCTGAAACAAGGATGGAACCGCTCCAAATCTTCTTCCATTATTATCGTGGCTGAAGGCGACGAAGAAGGAAATGCCGCCCAAGTTGCTGAAAAAATCAAGCAACGGGTAGATGTAGAAATTGACATTCGAGTGACTACCCTTGGACACATTCAGCGGGGTGGGATTCCAACGGCTTACGACCGCATTCTGGCGAGCCGTTTAGGGCTTGGTGCCGTTGAGGGTCTGATGAATGACCTTCAGAATGTGATGGTAGGTATTGTTAACAATGAAATCGTTTATACTCCTTTCAAAGATACGATTCGCCTGCCAAAGCCCATCAACGAAGATATGCTGCGAATGGTAAAAATTCTGAGTACCTAACATACGACTTTATTACCGGCAGAACGTTTCTGATTCTGTCGGTAATAAAATCAAACATACCCCATTACCTTATAGATGGTAAAGCCAACCATCTCATGCCAAACGTAGTAAAAAGCTTCCAACGCCTGTTCTGAGGGGAAAAATTTATCTATCCACAGCTCATAATTTTCCTGCATATAATGCGCAGGAAATGCAGCGACATCAACGCCTGCTTTTTGGAAACATCTAACCGCCCTCGGCGTGTGGAAGGCAGAAGTAATCACAATGCATTTATTGGTATTGAATTGCTCTTTCAGGATTTTTGCCGTATTGATTGCATTATCCTTTGTATTTCGGGATTGCGATTCCTGAATTATATCCTCGGCAGGCACTCCAGAGTAAATCAAATATTGGCGTATACCGTCATTTTCGGATACATTTTTTTTGTTTCCCAACAACGATTTACCACCTCCACTGATAATGATTTTCTTTATTTTCCCTTTTTTATACAATTCAAACGCCTGCACCGCCCGATCACCGCTGAAACCAAGCCAAATATGTTTTGTGGTATAATCATATCGTTTCACCATTCCTCCGGTAAGTACCGCCGCGACTTCATAGCTTGGGCTTGGCGGATAACTTTTGGGCTCCCACCATTTTAACAACAAATTAACAAAAATGGGACTGCTTACAATGTATAACATCAGAAGAGCACTGCCAATAATCCAACGGCTTCGGGCACGGTTTTTGAGAAACAGAGCGTAGATGATTGCAATAAAAGCCATCGTTAATGGCATCAGTAAAACATCAAAAGTCTTAGAGAGAAAATAAAACATAGGGCTGTTTAGTGAAAACGAACGCTAAAAACGCTAAAATTTCGTTTAATTAACTAAAAATAAATACGCTAATTTTGGGATTCTAAAAAAAGTACAAAAAATGAAATTGAAAATTACCTTTTTCTTTCTACTAATTTGTATCAGCAGCGGAGTTGTCGCTCAGGCAGGCTACCGTATCGAAGGGCAAATAAAAAATCTTAAGGGAGGAAGTTGCATTTTGGCAAATTATTATGCCGCCCAAATTTATGCTAAAGATACCGCTCAGGCAGATGCCAACGGCCGTTTTGTTTTTGAAGGTGCCCAGCCATTGCCGGGAGGGATTTATGAAGTAGTACTCCCCGACCGAAAAACTTTATTTCGAGTATTAATTACCGATGACCAAACCTTCAGTTTTACTGCCGACACCACCGATATGATTGGAAGCAGTCGCATCACTGGCAGCCGAGACAATGAGTTATTTTATGATTTCCAGCGGTTTATGAAGGGAAAAGAAGACGAGTATCAGCGTTTGAAAGCCCAAAAAGTACCCGATACCGATAAGCGTGTCAAGGATTTGCAGGAGCAGCGTAAAAAGTTTTATGATACCTTCATGAAAGAAAACGAAGGCTCATTTACCGTAAAACTCTTCAAAGCCTCGGCAGAGCCTGAATTGCCCCCGGCGCCTAAACTTCCCAACGGAAAAACGGACTCTGCATGGGTATTCAATTACTACAAAAATCACTTTTGGGACAATTTCGATTTTGCAGATGTCCGAATGATACAGACTCCTTTTTTACATCAAAAACTGGAGCGTTATATCAAAGATTTGACCGTTCAATCGGAAGATTCGATTATCAAAGAGGTTGATTTTGTAGTGAATAAAGCGATTGCAGGAAAGCAAAAAGACGTTATTTCCTATTGCATTTGGTTTATTACCAATCAGTACGAAAATGCGAAGATTGTGGGAACCGAAGGAGTTTTTGTGCACATGGGCGAAAAATACTACCTAACGGGAATAATGCCCGTAACAGATAGTTCTACCTTGAAAAACATTTCCGAACGCATCAAAATTCTTAAACCGCTTCTTGTTAACAAGACGCTGCCGGACATCGGCGTAATGAGCTATCGGGACGCCAGTCGTCTTGATTATATTCATGGCGTTAAAGCGGATTATCAGGTCATCTTTTTTTATTCTCCTACTTGCGGACACTGCCGCGAGTCAGCGCCTAAACTTAAAGTAATCCAAGAAAAATTACACTCACAGGGAGTGGAAATCATGACCATAGCCATTGATGGAAGTGAAGACGACTGGCGAAAGTTTGTCAAAGAATTTAAGCTTGAAAACCTCATTAACAGTTACGGTTTAGTAGCTTCACGTCAAGTAGTTTACCGTAACGACTACGATACCTACTCAACACCTACCATTTATATATTGGATAAAAACAAAAAAATTATCGCTCGTAGGATTGGAGTCGAAGATTTGGAACCATTTTTGAATGTGTATAAAAAACGCATTGCTATGGAAAGCAAAGCGGGACAGCCTACATCGACAAGCAGTCGGCAGTAGGGACAAACCCAGCTCTTTCCATTCCATTAAAATCGGTTGACCCACATGAGAAAATACTATTTTCTTTTTATTTCCTTTATTTTTATTTCTGCTGTTCAGGCGCAAAACGGCTATCAAATCAAAGGGACCATCAAAGGAGTCAAGCCCGAGCCTCTTACCTTGGCGCATTACTTTGGATATGGCCAATACATTGTAAAAGACACGGCTGTTGCCGATGCAAACGGCAACCTGACTTTTAGCGGTGACAAGCCTCTGCTGGAAGGTCTTTACATGCTATTGTTGCCCAGCAAACGCCGATTTACGGACTTTGTAATTGGAAAAGAGCAAAACTTCACTTTCAGTACCGATACGGCCAACGTGATTGGAAATATGAAAATTGAAGGCTCTCCCGACAGTGAACGTTTTTATAAATACCAAAAACAATTGGTGGGCTATAACAGCGAAATAGGTTTTCTTCAAGCCCAACAGAAATTACGCCAAGACATGATGACACAGGCTAAGATAAACAATATCCGACGCCAAATCATGGAATATTACCAAGAATTTGCCAAAGAGAACAGCAACTCGCTTACGGGTAAGATTCTTTCAGCAAGTGCAGAAATTCAGCTTCCTGCCGCTCCCAAGCGCCCCGACGGTCGTCCCGATTCCGCTTGGTTGTTCCATTATTACAAAGCACATTATTGGGACAATTTTGATTTTTCGGACGAAAGGCTGGTACGTACGCCCGCTCTTCAACGAAAATTAGATCGGTACATTCAGGAATTGACCTTTCAGGACCCTGATTCTCTCATTAAATCATCCGATTTTGTGATTGGGAAAGCACTCAAAGGCGGCAGTAAAGAATTGCAGGCCTATTGCATCTGGTATTTGACCAATCAAGCCGAAAACCCCACTACGATTGGTGGCGATGCGGTATTTGTGCATTTAGCTGAGAAGTATTATCTCGGGGGTATTATGCCCATTACGGACTCCAGTACGGTTCAAAACATTCGTTCCAAAGTAAAAACCATCAAGCCTTTGCTCGTTGGGAAAATTATGCCGGCACTTGCCTTGACAGATACGGCCGGCAAACTACGCCCCCTTGCCGACTTAAAAGCGAAATATACCGTCGTCTTCTTTTACGACCCTGACTGCGGACATTGCAAGGAATCAACGCCGGCGCTGAAAGCATTTTACGAAAAAAATAAAACGACTGTACAGGTTTATGCCGCCTCAGTAGCCCGCGCCCCCGAGCAATGGAAAAAATACATTCGCGATTTTGGCGTAGGCGAATGGGTGCACGGCTACGATTACACCTTCCGAATTGACTTCCGAAAGGATTTTGACGTCACTACCACGCCCATGGTGTATGTCTTGGATCAGGATAAAAAAATCATTGCCCGCCGCCTTCCCGTGGAGCAGTTAGAGGGTTTTATGGATTTTTACGAAAAGCGCTTGGCTTACGAGAAGAGTTTGAAGTAGTTACAATGCAAAATCAACAAACCCCGCGTAGATTAAATCTGCGCGGGGTTTGTTAGTTAAAGTACGGCTCTAATCTTTATACTTCTCAATAATTCTTATAATAGTCCCGAATCTTACTCGTCAGGCGGTCGTAGATGGGCTTGCTGAACTCAACAAAAAGTTGCTGTGACGGGGGTGGATTGATTTCACGGGTATTGCAAATCCGTTTTTGGTCAGCCGTCAATGCGCGTTCATCCCCATTGTAATTTCCCCACTCACAAAACCAACTGTAATCACCACGAAATTTTTCCTGATTTACGACTGACTTGCTCCGAAAATCCATAATCTGCATATCCAATACGCCCGACGACAGTACGGATTTACGTGACTTTGTCAACTTGGCCGTTACTTTGTTATACACCGAAATTTTCTTGCCCGCTACCGTCGTTTCCCCTACTTGCACCGAGTCTTTACTGGTCACGGTTTCGGTATTGGATTGGATGAGAGTTTGGCCCACCACAAAGTCATCAAATTCTAGCTTAATCACGTGGTCGGGTTTGAGGCGAATACTCGAAGCTTCTTCGGGAGAATAAAACCGCACAAACTTGTTGAGTCGCTTATTGGTTTGCAAGAATTCATTGACTTTGTTCTGAAAATACTCATTACTCAGCTGATACGCACGGGAAGTCACAAGTACCTGCTCTACTACTACTTTGTGCGAACCATATTCATACGATTCGTCCAATTTGGAAAGCACATCCCTAAAACCTCCCAATAGTGCATCGCACTTTTCAAAATTTTCGTATGCCTGACGAGCCATTTGTCGGTTTTCTTTATTCCTCATAGACACCATCCCTGCTTCGTAACGCTCACCGGCCGCTTTTTCGCGGGCATCCCGTTCTTCGGGGATAAAACTACGCACGGTCACCAATCGCTCACAGGCAGGACATCTGCGCAAAGCATCGTACATTTTATTGAGTCGTTCGTAAGCATTCACAACGGGCTCCCAATGAAAGGCCTCGGGAGAATTTTGATAACGAGCAACATCGTCTAAATTTTGCTGCAAAGCCAAGGGATAAGCCTGTTTGAGCACGTCAGCCGAGGTAGAAGCGTTAGGACTGTCTTTGAGTTTATCGGCGGCACGCAATACCGACTCATCATAATCACCACGTTTGAGGGCTTTTTTAGCCGTTTTGCAGCCAATAAAACAGAAGATCGTAAAGGTTAAAAGGAAAAGATTTTTCATAATATTTAAAAAAAGAGAACCCTTCTCCTGAAAGGGCGGGGACGCCCGTGCGGAGGGGGTGAGGTTAAATTATTTCATTCTATGGGTAAATCATCCGTATTGAGATACACATCTTCCATTGGCAGCGTCACATCTACAGACTTCAAATAAATAGATTCCAGTATATCAATGGCTTCTGAGGCTAATAACCAAAAACCTTCTTCATTTTTTCGATACACTTCAGCATGGATTTTTTTAGAGTCCACAAGCACATACTCTTTCAAACTCTCCAACTGACGATACAATAAAAATTTATCCCCACGGTCATACCCTTCGGTACTTTTGAAAAGTACTTCAACGATAACGACGGGATTCATGACCGTATCTTTGTAAAGGTCTGAAAACTGAGGTTTACCGCACACAATAACAATATCAGGATAACTATAAAGTCCATCTGTATGACGCGTCAAAATACGCTGGTCGCTCGACATCGTACGGCATCCCTTTCTTCGGAGTGCCATATTCAGATTTGCGGAGAGATTATCTGACACTACATTATGCCGCGTCGTTGCACCTGCCATTGCAAAAATTTCGCCTCGAAAGTATTCACTTTTGTAGGGGGCTTGACGCTCCATTTCGAGGTATTGTTCGGGCGTATAAGAAGTTGGTGGTTGTGCGCTCATTTCTGTCTCCTTTTAAGCAAAAATAGATAAAATATGCTCTAAACCCAATTTCTGCTGCTCACCCGATTTCATGTTTTTTAAGGACAATATTCCCGTCTGAATTTCATCGGAACCGATAATTAACACGTACGGAATAAGCTTACGGTCCGCATAATCGAACTGTTTTTTCAGTTTGGAAGCATCGGGATACAACTCCGCATTAATCCCCGCTTCCCGCAACTGACGCAAGATACCTAATCCATACGCTTCAGCATCGGCGTCAAAATTCGTAATCATCACCTGCGTAGAAATCGACTGATTTTCAGGAAAAAGTTTCAATTCTTCCATCACATCGTAAATACGGTCAACGCCAAATGAAATACCCACCCCTGACAAACCGGGCATTCCAAACGTACCCGTCAAGTTATCGTAACGTCCTCCACCCGAAATACTTCCGATTTGTACCTCATTGGCTTTCACTTCAAAAATAGCTCCTGTATAGTAACTCAGTCCACGAGCCAGTGTCACATCCAACTGAAGTTGCGGCTGAGACAAACCGAATTTATCCACTTTGGCCCATACTTCTTCCAATTCCGTTATCCCCTTTGAACCTATTTCAGAACCCTCCAACCAGACACGAAGACTGCTGAAAATATCCGTTTGGTTGTTGGTCAATTCAAAAATCGGTTGGAGCTTTTCAATGGTTTCGGCCGAAAACCCTCTTTCTTTCAGCTCTTCTTCTACTTTCTCTTTGCCGATTTTATCCAATTTATCAATCGCCACACACATAGGACCTTCCTGACCAGGTGCCCCTATTACTTCCGCAATTCCGCTTAAAATTTTTCGGTTATTGATTTTTACGGTAAAACTCTCCATTCCCAATCCACGTAATACTTCGTGAATCATCAGCACAATTTCGGCTTCGCAAAGCAACGAATCGGTTCCTACAACATCGGCATCGCATTGGTAAAACTCCCGGTAGCGACCGCGCTGAGGACGGTCGGCACGCCAAACGGGCTGGATTTGGTAGCGTTTGAAAGGCATGACCAAATCACTGCGATTCATCACTACGTAACGGGCAAATGGAACGGTCAAATCATAACGAAGTCCTTTTTCGGAGACCTTGAGTGTCAATTTCTTATACCCTTCCTGTAATTGAGTTTCGGTCAGTCCTTCGGCAAAATTTCCTGAATTGAGTATTTTAAACAACAATTGATCGCCTTCATCGCCGTATTTTCCCATCAATACGGAAAGATTTTCGATGGCAGGGGTTTCTAAGGGCAGAAAGCCATATCGCTGAAAAACACGTCGAATCATATCAAAAATATAATTGCGCTTAGACATTTGCGCGGGGCCAAAATCGCGGGTACCACGGGCCAAAGAAGGTTTACTCATTATGTTGGTGATTGGTGATTAGCAGTTGGCGGCTGATCAGCAATAAACACTGCTCACAAGCCGCTACCCGCTGTTAGACCACAAAAGTAGCACCTATGTTGAAAAAATTAGGCGTAGGGTTTACTTTTTTGAAAATGAATCCGTATTTTTGCGGCTCATTTTTCAGAAACAATCATATATTAAGATAATACGACAATGGCAGTAACTAAACTTTTGCGCAAAGCAAAGCGTAACGTAATGATTCCACAGAACAAGCAAACTTTAATGAAACAACGTTCTTGGAAACCGGAAATTAAAAAAATAGATGTAGAGGCAATTAAGGCAGAATTTGCCGCTAAAGCCTAACCAATCTTGCCGCCTTGTGCGGCATTTTTCTTTTTAAGGACAGCTTCAAATTCTTTCTGCATTTTCTTCAATCTGCGACGGGTTTCCTGACGATATTGATATTGAACACGAAAAATAATGGCCTGCCCCAAAAACGAAAGTCCTGCATTAATTACAATCAGGCTATAGGTGCCCATTAAAATCCATTGACGCATTGGAGCATCGGTGTGTTTTAAATGTCCCGCTTCGCTGAATAAACACAAACCATACCCAATCAAAACCAAACTGAAGGGTGCTAAAAGCAACGATTTGGTGCGGGAATTCATCCGCTTAACTAATTTTTGGCCCGGTGGTTTTGAAGTTTTTGGTATCATCTTTGTTATTGGTGTCGTGGCGTTTTACTTTTATTGCGAAAAGTAAAAACTTTACAGGACTTGTAGAATAAAAATCTCATAAAATTCGCGAATGAAAGATATTATCAGTTGGGTTCTGCGGCATGTTCCGCGCAAATATTTGCAGTTAGTAAGTCATTTTGGAGTCAAAGTCCTGTCAGTTTTTTATAGTGGAAAGGGCGTCGAATGCAGTGTCTGCGGCAGCGAATTTCGCAAATTTTTACCTTATGGGCGTTCGGGCAGAGATAATGCGCTGTGTCCTAACTGCTTGGCACTTGAACGTCACCGACTGATGTATCTACATTTACAGCGCAAAACCAATTTTTTCAAAGACAATCTCAAATTGCTGCACGTAGCGCCCGAGTACTGCTTCATTGACCGCTTTGAAAAAATGAAAAATCTGGACTACATCACTGCCGATATAGAATCGCCGTTGGCAAAGGTCAAAATGGACATTCACCAAATTCCGTTTGAAGACAATACATTTGATGTTGCCTTCTGCAATCACGTCATGGAACATGTAGATGACGACATCAAGGCCATGTCAGAATTGTACCGGGTACTTAAACCCGGCGGCTGGGCCATCATTCAATCTCCGCAGGATTGGTCAAGAGCCACTACGTTTGAAGACCCCACTATCACCGACCCTAAAGAGCGTGAAAAGCATTATTGGCAAGACGACCACCTCCGTCTCTTTGGTCGTGATTACGGCAAACGCCTCGAAAAAGGTGGTTTTAAAGTAACGGAAGACCGTTTTGTGATGAATGAACTCACTCCCGAAGAAGTAAAACGCTTCGCGCTTCCGGCCAACGAAGTCATTTATTTCTGTCGAAAATAACTTTTTCTATTTCAGATTTCTACAAAGTAAAAGTGCCATCAGGAAAATCCCGAAGGCACTATCTACTTGGTTTCTTAATCTAAAATGAAATGGTGTTTTCTATCTACTCAACGTATCGTTCTTTACGTTGGGTTTTTCTTTTTTAAGAGCCACTGTTTCTTCCATCAAAGCAGGTTTCACGTGGCTTTTATAATGGTTCTGAAATAAAAACGGGTTTTGAGGCTCAATACCTATGACCGGAGCACTCATCACCACCGTTGCTTCCCGATAAAAATTTACGCTTCCCTGGCGTTTGTAATTGTGGACTGATGTTACGTTATTCTGCAATTTTAAAGGCACTACCCGCTCGTCGGAGGGCACTGTTAATGCCGTTTGGTTTTGAGTTGTTCTCTGCGAAACGGGGCGCTTATAGTTGTGCGGCGAATCAATGGACACCCTTTGCGCCAGCACAGCCGACGTACTGAGCAGAATGATTGCTACACACGAATGACTGAACGATTTCATGATGATGTTACTGATTTATGATTTGGAATACTTATTGTTGTTTTTCAACAGGTCAAAATTACGGCAACAACATTAGAGAGGTATTAGTCTATCATTAGAAAAGCATTAGAATTTAGGGCGGGTTATAGTATCTGCACAATCATCAGGTAAACAGGCAATTAGTCAAAATTTGATTTTCAATCCTGGTCCTGAAACTTGATTCATCGGTAAGTCAATCGAAATTTTATTATGATTTAGGTCTAAATATTTCAGATTTTGTAGCCCTTTTACTTCTGGAGGCACAAATTGCAGCAGGTTATTACCCAGAAACAACTGTTCTAAATGGGTTAAGTTTTTGATGTTTTGCGGAAGTTGTTTAATAGCGTCATTTTCTAAATGTAGTATTCTCAATTTCGGGAGCTTGCCCAATACATTCATGTTTTGAGACAAGTCAAGGTATATGTCATTATCAAGATACAGTTCTTCCAAATTTTTAAGTCCTGCAAACTCCGCAGGTAATTCTCGGATACTGTTTTCTCCCAAATCAAGTATCTGCAACTGCCGTAATTTTAAAACCTCGGAGGGTATATAATTGAGTTTGCCATTTCGCAAACTCAGGTAGCGTAAATTTGTAAACTTAGGCAGTAACCCTTGAAAATCGCTCAGATTCTGATTACTTAGATTGAGCCGATACACTTTTTCGGGGGCTTCCAAGGCTTCTTCCAATCGGCTATGCTCTTTGGTGATTGATACCGAATCCACGCTCTGCGCCCATGCACTGTTACGCCCAATACAAATTAGAAAATCAGCCAAGAAAAGTACTAACCAGTATATTTTCATTTGTGTGGTCAAAAAAGGGTTAAACTCTTCAAAAAAATTTACGGGAAAAGAAATTCGACAAAATCTTCCGTCTAATGATCGTCAAATCCAAGCAAATTAAGTTCAAATACTACCCCCGCTTTATTAGGGCTGCCAGGGTTGGGAATCATTCCGCCAAGACATAGCTGTACACGTTTAGTTAATAAATAATTAAAGCCAATGACTGATACTGCGGTAGCATTATTGCCCGAAATAAAATCGCCCATTAACAGTAACTTGTGATGTAAGGGCAACTCAAATCCCAGTAAAATTCCTAAACGATTGCCTGCACCTACCGTTCGAAAATCACTCAAATAAGGACCTACCACAAATTTTACATGTCTCCGAGGTTCATACATCCACGTATTGTAGGTAAAATGAGTCAAATAGGGTTTATTAGCCAAAACCAGGGGATTGAATCCAATTTGAGTACCTACTGATGTTTTTAAGTGGGGAGTTAACTGAAAGAATTTTTGGGAAGTAAACTGCACCAAGGGTTTGATTATCAATTGCTTATCCAATGAATTTGTGGTCAGAAACTCCACATTTTGTTGTCTATGCCCCCAGTTCATTTTGAGGTTGACAACATTAAAACCTACTTCCCATGTATTGGTCACTCCATATACCAAATGATTTTTGGCTTCAAGCGAGGTAAACGAATAAAAATTGATTTGATGCTGAAAAAAGAATTTACCTTTTGGGGTAGCGTCACCTGCAGGAATATTGAATAGGTTTTGTTGGGCATATCCTTGAAAAGTAACTAATGATAAAGCCAGAAAGAATACTAAGGGTATTTTCATTTAGGAAAAAGCGATAAAAAAAGTGAGGAAGTTGTCAATCAGATTTTTCGTATGTCACGGCGGAAGCGACGGATAAACGCTATTTCTTTTCCAGAAACCTGCTCATCGGCTTCTGCTATTTTTTCTACTACTTTAACTAAATACTTACGGGTAGCTGCATTCAATTCATTACGATGCGAGGCAAAGCAACTCATCGCAAAGCTATAGGCGTCTTCGATGGTGGTCTGATAATGTTCACGCATCTGGAAAGATTGCATTGCGAGTTCGCCGTGGGGTTCTTCCACGAGCCTTATGCGAGCTTTCAGGGATTCGTGCAAGTGGAGTTGTCCATCGGTTTTGACCAAGGCATAAACGGCGCTTCCAAGGCCGATGTATAAACAAGGATTGAGGATTTTCATGGGATTTTATGATTAAATCGGTTTATAAATTCAGGAAAAAAGACAGTACAAATAAAAGTATCCATCCCGTCTAAACTCAAACAGTCATTATTACTGTACTTTATCAGGAGCTATCAACATGGGTGCGTTGCCATTGGTGATAATCACTTTACTGTTAGGAGAAGTGGAAAGCTTGTTGAATGCCTCAATGGACTTAAACTGAATCAGCATCGGTGTGAGCCCTTCATTGATTATCTTCTGGGCATCCCGTACTCCTTCCGCTTCGATAATTCTGCGTTGGGCTTCCTGGCGTTCTTTGTCCAGAATAAACTGCATTCGTTGAGAATCTTGTTCGGCTTCGAGTTTTTCTTCAATAGCTTTAGTGAGTCCAGCTGGCAGTACAATACTCTTCAAAAGAACCGACTCTACAATGAAGCCCCGGTCTTTTAGCTGCGACATCATCTGTTCCCGAATCGCATTCTCAATGGAAGCTCGTTGCCCTGTATGCATGTCTTTGGCAAAATAGCGAGCAGACACATCAGCTACTGCTGAACGAAACACGGGCAAAATCACTACTTGGTCGTAGTTATGGCCTAATTTTTCGACAATTTGCGGTGCTTGGCTACCTACTACGCGGTATAAAATAGAAATATCCGATTGCACAGTAAGACCTTCTTTGGAAGGCAACGGTGACCTTACTTCAATATTCATGGTGCGGGTAGGCACTTTGATAATGCGCGTCACAAACGGATTATAGCCTTTTACCCCTTCCATGATGGGAGCCTGCTGAATCTTTCCGAGGGTACGTTTCACCCCCACTTCGCCTTGGCGAACAACGGCGCAACTGCTAAAAAAACAGGCAACTGAAAAAACGGCTAATACATTCAATAATCGTTTCATGGTTGTTGATGAGTTAAATTGTTGATGAAGTGAAAAATTATGTATGGCATCAATTTTAGGCAGAGATTTATTTTATAGGTTGCCTCCCTAATTTGATGTGGCAAAAGTAGCGCGGGGTTATTAGAGGGGAATTAAGGCCACACGAGATGTGCATTAGAAATATTATGGGGTCTGTTGAAGTAATTTTAACTCCCCCTGCATTTGAACCAGCTTTCTGTCGGCCTCCAACTTGGCGGCGTAGAGAGAATCGTATCGCAGGCGTAGCGAGTCGTGTTGCTCGCGTAGGCTTAGGTGTTGGTCCCTATAGCGAAAAGCCGTACCTAAGCCTCCAAAGAAAAGTAAAGCAAATGTCATAAAAAAAACACTTGCCACCACTGTAGTAGCCCACTTCCGACTGGTTCTTCGAATTACTCTCGTTTTGGAGGTTTCAGAAAAATCTAATTTATAGCGTATCACGGTCTTGCCTTTTGGTTGAGACAAAACTACGCCCCTCCCCTTAGAAGAAACTTAGACTGAAATTAGAAAATCATTAGGATTTTTGGGGAAGAGTCATGGCAAAGGTGGTCCCCTGAACAGAGTCCGATTCAACCGCCAAACTTCCACGATGCAATTTAATGATACGTTCGGTAAGAGACAGGCCAATGCCATGCCCGGCAATCGTACGCGCGTTGGAGCCTCGATGAAAGGGCTTGAAAATCAAAGGCAGCTCCTCTTCCGGAATCACCGACCCCTGATTTGTAAAAGAGAGTTCAAACGCTTCGGGCAATTTATTAAAATGAACCTTAACTTCATGGTCAGGCGAGAATTTGATCCCGTTTTCCAATAAATTGGTGAGGGCAATCTTCAGCAACGGTTCATTCCCCAGTACATTAAAGTGCGCTGATTCGTTGGAGAAATTCGCTAAATCTACTTTGATACCAGAATATGGATACGCCTTGAGCAACTCACTGCGAACTTGCCAAAAAACTTCATCTAAATAGACATTCGTCAGTTTGACCGCCGACTCTTCCATACTGACCTTTGCCAATGACAGCAACCCATTGGACAAGCGATTCAATTGACGGGCATCATCAAGCACCGAGCACAGTGTATCGTGCCACTCTTGGGGGTCATTGTCCATCAGTGCTACTTCGATTTGTCCCGTAATGGCCGTAAGCGGCGTTCTTAATTCGTGCGAAGCATTGGAAACAAACGCCCTTTGGAGTTGAAACGCTTCTTCTAAGCGGTCGAGCATTCGATTGAAACGCTCGGCCAATTGCCCAATTTCGTCTTGATTGTTCGACATTTCTACCCGCAAATCCAGCCGAGTTGCGGTAATTTTATCCACACTATGGATGAGTCTTTTTAGGGGCAATAACGCCCGATACGCATACACCCAACCTACCAAAAACACCACAAAAGTGGCAAAAAACCACCCTAAACCCAGTACCCAAAGAAGGTTATTGACTTTGCTGTACCCGTATTTGTCAACCGCCGAGGCAAACACCACAAAGCGATTATAGCGGTCTTTAAACAGCACCCCCACCACCTCACGAAGGCCCTCTTTTTGTTGAATTTCGTTTTCGAGCCGTACGCGGTCAAGGATGTCTTTATCCACTTTCAAATAATCGGTACCGCTTTCGTACACGAGCGAGTCGCGGTAGTTGTAGATGATTATTTCTTCTTCATTCAAAACCGTTAAATGATTTTCATCCAACAACTTAAAGAATTTTGGACTCACTTTCTTCTTCCCAAAAAGCAACTCCGCCGACGTGGTAGCTTCAGCTCGGAGGCGTTCATAAAACTCAATACGGCGATGACGCTCGGCCAACAGATAGATGCCCACACAAAAAGCCAATAACAACATCGAAACCACTGCGGTAAAAAGCAAAGTTAAGCGGGTGCGGATTGTCATTTTTCTTTCAAGGTATAGCCCATACCTACTACCGTATGAATCAGCTTATTGGAAGTATCTTTATCAATTTTCTTACGCAAATAATTGATATAAACCTCAATGAAATTAGTTCCCGTGTCGAAATTAATGTCCCATACTTTTTCGGCAATGTCCACTTTCGATACTACTCGCCCACGGTTGCGCATAAGGTATTCCAGCAATGCAAACTCTTTAGCAGTCAATTCGATGGTTTGTCCGTTTCGCCTTGCGAGCTTTTGATCTAAATCAAGCTCTAAATCCGCTACGCGCAAAATATTTACAGATTCAGGGGCTTTTATGGTTCTTTTGAGCAATGCCTTCAACCGCGCAATCAGCTCCATAAAATCAAATGGTTTCACCAAATAATCGTCAACGCCTGCATCAAAACCCGCGAGTTTGTCGGCCGTGGTGTCCAAAGCCGTCAGCATCAGAATAGGCACTTGGGTATTTTTAGTGCGAATGTAGTGGGCCAACTGTACCCCGTCCATGTAGGGCAAATTTACGTCTAAGATGATCAGGTCGTAGGTGCGCTCGTCAAAAAAACGCTTGCCCTCTCTTCCGTCCTCCGCAATTTCGACCGTAAAACCCTGCCTTTCAAGACCCTTTTTTATAAAGGTCGCTACTTTGGTTTCGTCTTCCACTAAAAGTAAATGGGGGATAAATTCCATAAATCGCAAATGTATATTTGGGAATGACTTAACTCTTTTTCAGCAAGGTAATCCCAAAACCAGGCTTGCCCGGCGGAATAAATTTGCCGTCTACAATTTTATAATTACTGAAATCAACTTCTTCGCTCGTGCAGGGTACTCCTTCGATGGTGACCGTATTTCCCAATCCTCCCGTCAAATGAGCGGTATAATAACTCTTAAACAGTTCGCCAAACGCATGTGGCGAGGCCAAAATTCCCAGCTTTTTCAACTCAGGCATCAGTTGTCGCCAAGGCGTGAACCCATAACCCATCAGGTCGGTCAGGTGTACATCAATGAGTTTTTTTTCTTCCAATTCCCGCAGCAATTGTTGATTGGGATTGGCTTCACCATCAGCCAGTAACGTTTTGACGTTATTGGCTTTTATCCATCCTTTTAATTTTTGATAATCGGCTACGGTTTCGGCAAAAGGCTCTTCTATCCAAAACAACGGAATATCGCCAATTCCTTTCAGGTAGGCAATGGTTGTATCGGCAGTGTAACCGTCATTGGCATCTACCAAAATTTCACAATCCGGAAACGTTTTATGCACCAATTGGGTCACTTCAATATCGCGTTGTAAGCCTTCGTCTCTCGGCATCCAACTATTTCCACGGCCGATTTTAAGTTTGAGTTGGCGATAGCCCAATTTGTAATCACTCGCGCAGTTTTCAACGATGTTGTCCATTCCTTTCACTAAGGTCTTCACAGGACCTTCTTTCGGTTCCAACTCGTCAAAATAAATCATGCCGCTGTAGCACTTGGTAGTAATCGGTTTTTTCCGCCCCAGCAATTCATAAACGGGTTTGTTGAGAATAATGCCTGCCAAATCGTGTAAAGGCACATCAAAAGGCAAGGCTTTTGAATCAGTCACTCCCATGGAAGGTTGAAAAACGTCCGACACTCGTTTGCCCTTCAAATAAACGTTGGTTTCGTCACTACGCCTTCCGTGCATCCCCCACCCTCTCGCTCCTTTGTCGGTTGTAAGAACACAAACGCTGACTCTGGGACCATAGCCATGAATGTCGCGGCGGGCATTTTTACCCACAAAACGAGGCCATTTTAACTGTACTTGGGTATAGCTAATGTCCGCAATTTTGTGTTCGGCCAGTTCATCCGCCTTCGAATCATGTAGCAAGAGTTCGGTAGCCTGCGAAGTCAAAGAAGTTCCCAACGCAATAGTGGCGGCGCTTCCTTTGGTTAGGTGTTTGACAAAATTTCTTCTTTCCATGGCTGTATCCAGTCAATATGTGGATATCTCATATAAGACAAAAATTGGCTAAATTACCCGAATTGGCTACCAGAAAAAACTATCTAAAAGGAAAATTAGGAGACGCAATTTTATCGCCTAAGACCGGAATCGTATCTTCTATCCCCTTTTTTCACTTAGCTCTTTCAGGAAATCTTCAGCAGGTATCGTTTTCATTTTACCCTGTTCAACAAGTTTTAATTCCTCAAACCCTTGCTTGATATTCTTCTACGTCTTCTTTTGGGAAGGCGTAAGTTGGGCTTCAAGCGGAGATTCCTGCTTGACCTTCCCAAATTTAACATTACGAACCAACTACTTAAAATATTCGTATTGTTGGTCAGGCACCTCAATGGTTATTTGACGCATAACCGTAAGTGTTTCCACAAAGTTAGATAATTTCGCGTTTTCGTTTTGATTATATGAACACCGTCATCAATAAAAAAGTCCGTTTTGAAGAGTTAGGTCTGGTAGATTATCAACAGGCGTGGGACTATCAGGAAAAGCTTTTGGCTGAAAATGTGGCTCTAAAAGCCCAAAATCGCAACTTATCTCCTGAACAACAGCAAACTACTACTAATCACCTGCTGTTTTGCCAACATCCGCACGTGTACACATTGGGTAAAAGCGGACACTTGGAGAATTTGTTGCTTTCCGAAACACAACTCAACGAGGTAAACGCCACGTTCTACAAAATCAATCGGGGGGGTGACATTACCTATCACGGTCCCGGACAATTAGTCGGTTATCCCATCCTGGACTTAGAAAACTTCTTTACCGATATTCACCGCTACATGCGTACGTTGGAAGAAGGCATCATTCGCACTTGTGCTGAGTATGGCCTTTCTGCAGGGCGAATTGATGGTTTGACGGGCGTATGGCTTGATTTTGAAACCCAACAAAATCCCCGAAAAATCTGTGCTTTGGGCGTTAAATGCAGTCGTTGGGTCACGATGCACGGCTTTGCGTTTAATGTCAATACGGATTTATCGTACTTTGGCAATATCGTTCCCTGCGGCATCACCGACAAGGCCGTGACTTCCTTACAACAGGAGCTTGGCCGAGAAATTCCCCTGCCCGAAGTAGCCGAAAAGTTACGGAGACATTTAGTGGATTTATTTGCGATGGAGCTTATTTGACAAACATCTTGATGCCGTTGGTGGGTTTTAGGGTAATCAACGGAAACATGTTGGGTTCGTGCGTTGGGTCTGCCTCAAACGTAAATCGCTTTACTAACGAAGCCAATACCAGTATCATTTCCATCAAGGAAAACTGCTGACCAATACAAATACGCGGCCCGGCTCCGAAAGGCAAATACGAAAACTTAGAGCGGTTTTTGACATTTTCTGCGCTGAAATGTTCGGGGTCAAATGCCAACGGATTGTCCCACAGTTTTGGATTGCGGTGCAGTTCAAACAAGGGCATGAAAACGATGGTCCCTTTTTTGATTGTATACCCTTCAATTTCGTCATCATCCACCGCTTCGCGCGCTACTGCCCAAGCAGGCGGAAACAAGCGCAGCCCCTCCTCCACTACCTGACGAGTGTAGGTTAGCTGATTAAGTTGTTCAAACGTAGGTACGTCGTCAAAAAGCGTACTTTCTTCACGGATTTTGGCGACAATTTCGGGGCGCTTGGAAAGCTCTAACAGCAACCAATTCAGGCCATTGGCTGAGGTATCGTGTCCTGCGGAAAACATCGTAATCACTTCATCGCGTACCTGCGCATCGTTCATTTGGCCGCCGGTTTCTTCGTCGGTACAGTCCAAGAGCATCTGCAATAAATCATCGGGAGATTCGCCCGAAGCGCGTCGTTGCTCGATGATGTCAAAAATCATCCCGTCAAAATACGCCAAATCCCTTCGAAAACGACGGTTGGCTCCATTAATAGCCATCCAAGGTTTCAAAAAAGGTTTTCGGATGTGCGTTATGATATGCTCTTGGGAACGGTTGATTTGCTGATAAATTTTCGTTTTATTTTCGTTGGTGATGGTGCTGAACAAGGTTTTCAGGGCAATATCTGCCGTCAGTCTCATCATTTTCTCATCAATATCTATCGCTGATTTCCCCCGGACTTCTTCCAATTCATTCAGAAAATCGGCTGTAATTTCGCTCATGGTTCTCACCAAACCCTGCAATCGCTCGCGGTGAAAAACAGGTTGAATCAGCCGGCGTTGCCGAAGCCAAAAATCACCTTCGCTCGTCAAGAGTCCTTTTCCCAGTACCTTTGACAACTCTGCAAACGCCTTTCCTTTGACGTATTTTTTGTTGTTCTGTACAAGAACATGCTTGAAAAAAGCAGGGTCTCGGGTAAAAACAAGGTCACGAAACAGCTTCAAATTAAAGGTATCCCCACAGGCTGTAAAGCCTTTTTGGATAAACGCCAATGGGTCGCGGGCAAAAACCAAAGCCGATTTGAAGCGGATTGTATTGGGCTTGTAGGAGGGAATCAGGTTACTCATGAATTATTTTGTTGGGTACTGATAGCACGGGCGTCCCGCTCACGGTCCGCCGTTGCGGTGCTTTTTATATTTGAAAGCCTCTGGCTTTTCTTTTTTCGGTTATTCATAGGCTGGAACGGTGCGCCGCTGCGAGCCTTGAAATAGTCAGCACGAGCGAGACGCTCGCGCTATCGGGTTTATTCGGATTATCAGATGGCTTTATAAACTAACATATTCTAAATCAGGATCATTATTAAGCCAATGGTTTATATTTTCCGGCCATTCTTCATGAGAAATATATAAGAGTAACTTATTATTTGGAGAACCAGTGATAGTACTCTCTATATCTTCAATAAAGGTTTCGATAAATTTCAAAAAATTAGTTGCAACAGGCAAAACTTTGCCTGTTGCTGAGATATATACGATTGTGTGAATATCTGTTTTTTCATTTTCAATCCAATAACAAAAATGTTGATTTAAAGAAGTTTTCATAAATGGGACAGCTTTCAAAGCAAATTGATTATTCTCTTGCCAAAACAACAGCATATATTCGTCAATACCGTATGCTAATTTATTATTCTTAAATCCCATAAGACAATAATCTAATATTGAAGCTCCGTTAGTAAGTTTAAGAAAATCAAGCAAGTATCGATCGAATCGAGATGGTATTCGTCCAATACAGCACGAGCCGGAGGCTCCCGCTATCGGGTGATGTTTATTCCTTCACCAATTTTTCCAACTCACTTTTTACTTCTTCAATGTGGTTGTCCGTTAAATGCCTTCGGTTGGGCAGTATTTTTACTTCGGCTTTCAGCATTTTTTCAAACTCCGATTTTGCTGTTTTGTAATCGGGCGTGAAGGGGTCATTATCAGAAATCAGAATTTTTACCGAACCGGGCGTCGTTACTTCTCTTATTTTTTCAAAATTGATAGGATGATCGCACCATTGCTGTATTTCTTTCCATGGTTCCTGCACTTTTAACCAAGCGGCTACTAATACCATACCTCCTATTTTCACTCCCGGTTTATTGATATTTTCTGCATATCTTAAACATGCCTGGCAACCTAAGCTATGGCCTACTAAAAATACGTTTTCGTTGAGTGAATCAACCGGAATTTGATTTCTCAAAAATTTGACGGTTTCATCAATGGACGGATTTTGCCAATTGGGAGGGGTGATGATAGTTACCGCTACGTCTTTGTTTGATTTTTCAATTTCATCTTTCAGCCAAATGTACCAATGATGATGGTGATTTCCTGCATAGCGCGGTATGAGGTAGATTTTTTTCATTTTCATCATCTGCTTTGAATAACAAATTATTGACCAACTAATTTCTCTCTCTGATGGCGGATTGCTAATCCTCTAAGCAAGATTATAAATTTTATTTACTTTCCCAAGTGTTACCTTTGCGTTTCATTAGTACCTGTCCATGATTCACGAAATCCTTAAACAATACTGGAATTACGATTCTTTTCGTCCGCTGCAAGAAGACATCATCCATGCAGTATTAGCGGGGCGAGATACATTGGCCCTGCTTCCCACAGGCGGCGGAAAATCACTCTGTTTTCAAGTACCGGCCTTAGCCAAAGACGGAGTTTGTATCGTCGTCACACCCCTGATTGCTTTGATGAAAGACCAAGTGGAGCAACTCAAACGACGGCAAATCAGGGCTGCGGCCATTTATTCGGGCATGAATTGGCACGAAATTGACATTGTTCTTGATAACTGCATTCACGGAAACACCAAATTCCTGTATGTTTCACCCGAGCGCCTTCGCACCGACATTTTTCTGGCGCGGGTTAAGTTGATGAAAGTAAATCTGCTGGCTATTGACGAAGCGCACTGTATTTCGCAGTGGGGCTACGATTTTCGACCGGCCTATCTGCAAATCGCTGAATTCAGAAAACTGATTCCTGACGTTCCGCTCATCGCGTTGACAGCTTCCGCTACCAAACCCGTTAAAATTGATATTTGCGAAAAACTGGAAATGTCGCAGCCTGCTGTGTTTCAGGATTCGTTTGCGCGTTCCAATTTGTCGTATTCAGCATTTTTTGAGGAAAACAAAGACGCTCGTTTGCTTCGCATTCTTCAAAATGTGCAGGGAAGCGCCATTGTGTATGTTCGCAATCGTCGGCGAACCAAAGAGATTTCGGATTGGCTCAACCGCAACGGCATTCGTTCCGAATTTTACCACGCGGGCATTCCGACCAAACAACGCGGCGAAAAGCAGGAAGCCTGGATTCGCAACCGCGTGCGGGTCATGGTCTCGACCAACGCCTTCGGTATGGGCATTGACAAACCCGATGTACGCGTCGTGGTTCACACCGACCTGCCCGATAACTTGGAAGCCTATTACCAAGAAGCAGGTCGCGCGGGTCGCGACAAGGGGAAAGCGTATGCCGTGGCTCTGTATTCCCAACGGGATTTGAGCGAACTTCGTCGGAATGTGGAGCAAAAATATCCGCCTATTGAACTGCTTCGCCGCGTGTATCAGGCATTGGCCAATTATTACCAAATCCCCGTGGGGGGCGGCGAATTAGAAAACTTTGATTTTGATTTACAGGACTTTACGGGAATATTCGGCTTGCCGTTGTCTGAAACTCACTATGCCATCAAGCTGCTTGAGGAAGAAGGATTTCTGCAATTGAGTGACGCTTTTAACAGCAGCTCGAAAATCCACATTACAGTAGACAACCGAGCGCTGTACGATCTTCAACTCAAATTTCCGCAGTACGACAGTTTCATTAAACTCCTGCTTCGGATGTACGGCGGCGAAGTCTTTACGCAGTTTGTCCATATTTCCGAAACCGCCATCAGTCAGAAACACTACACCCTCGAAGCTGACGTCATTAAGTTGTTGCAGGGGCTGAACGATATGAATGTATTAGTGTACGACAAGCAGCGCGACAAACCGCAATTGTGCTTTCTGACACCCCGTTTTGATGCCGCGATGATGCCCATCAATGCGTTGGCTATTCAGGAAAAACAGGAAGCTGATTTTCAACGCGTGGAGGCCGTCACCAAGTATGTACAACACAGCACCCGATGCCGCACCCAATTGCTCCAACAGTACTTTGGCGAAATCACCGATGCCGAATGCGGGATTTGCGATAACTGTTTGGCCAAAAAGAAAAAAACGGCTCCCTCTCCCGAAAATACGCAACTTCGTACCGAAATCCTCAAACTTTTGAATCTCAGCCCGCTTACGCCTCAACAATTGGTAGCAGCCTTTGGCCTTAAAAACGAACAAAACGCCATTAACACCATTCGGGAATTATTGGAAGACGAAGTCCTGATTTATGAAGCGGAAGGAACCTTGAGGTTGAGCAAATGAAGCAGTAATACCATTTTCGATGTGCGATTTTCAATGTGCGATTGCAGTCCGCCGAATCCAACTTATATGATTTTGATATTCAGACAGATACAAAACAAAAATACACCAACTTAGCATTGAATGAGTATAATTTCACCAATAAAAAAAGCCCTTTCTCTTAAAAACACCTACGGTATGTACAATAGGTTGCTTTCTCCTGCTGATACAGGTAGTGATGAGCCCTTATGTTCCCATTTACGATGAAATCGTTTTCCATCCCAATCTTTTACTGTACCAAAAATATGGGTTTTCGGAAACGTTCGTACTGAACATCACCAAACAGGCACCGGACCCTCTGTATCAGATGGTTCACTCTTTTTTCAGTCCGCTTACTCATGCACAATTCCCTGCCATGAGGTATGTGAATTTAGGGCTTTTTGGGGCCGCTTTAGTGCTTTTGTATTTGATAGCCCAACACTCCTTTCAACTTCAGGACGCTTTTGTCAATACTTTATCGCTTATCACGGTGCCTTTGGTTTGGACGATTGGCGGTATTGCGCTCACCGAAGCCCCAGCCATGTTTTTCTGTTTATTGTTTTTGCTCGGTTACTTCTATGTACCCAACGTCAATCGTCCCGTTTTAAAATGGACAATCGCCGTAGGATGCGGCCTTTGTCTGGCTCTTGCAATTTTGGGGAGAACCCAGTTTTTAATGATTTTTGCCTGTTTGGGTCTGTTTACTTTACTCAACTTCCGAACTCATTTTTGGCTTAATTCTGCCATCCTACTCATCGCTTTTGCAGGATTTTTTCCCGTCTTTTGGATTTGGAAAGGCTTGTTACCTCCCGCTTTGCATTATAAAGGCGGTTTCAAATTAAGTGGGTTCAACTTTTACTTTGGATTTTTGGCCTTGGCTTATTCAGGTCTTGTGTTTTTTATTTTAGAACCCACTTGGTTTTATTTCAAGCGCAATCATTTGAAGTTCTATACGGCATTGCTGGCGGTTTGCCTGATTATCAATTTACAATGAAACATTTTTCGATTCTTAGCTTTACAATCTCTCTTTTTAAAAATCGGAAATTTTAGGTTTATAGAGCGTTTTTCACTTGTCGTCCCCTGTTTCTTTGTCATCATTGCAGCTCTGTTTCTTTACAGTCTTTACCACCGATTCATGGAACAGCGCGCCAACCACCAACAACTTTTTATCTATGCCTGCTACCTGCTGATTATGGACACGTTTGTTTCGATTACCCACATATTCAGTCCACGCTATGTGGTGCAGGCGTTGCATTTGGCATTTTTGATGGTTGCTCCCTATTTCAAATTCACCCGACTCAAAATCTTTATCGGCATTCTGGGCATCTTATTCGGCGCTTACTCGCTGCACATTTACTACCTGAAGGCCTTTGTTTATGGGTAGTTGGCAAGGAGGGGCATCTCTAATTTTTTCTACTTTTTACCCGTCAGCATGTTGTCGTCCAAGGCCTTAAAAAACTTATCTCGGTAAGTTTCACCCAAAGGAAGAGCTATCCTTTTGTCCAAAAAAATCTGGTTCCCCTCGATAAACTGAACATAATCAAGCGAAATCACAAACGAACGGTGAATCCTCATAAAATGCTGTTCGGAAAGGCGCTCTTCAATATCTTTCATGGTCAGATGCGATACAATGCGTTCCTGTTCGGTGTAAATACTGACGTAATTCCCTAAACTTTCGATGTACCGAATGTCTCCAAATCGCACTTTCTGAATTCGGCTGTCTGTCTTCACAAACATAAATTCGTCTTCCTGTTTTGGAGGTGTTTTGGCTTCCAGTGTCTCTTTCGGGTCCAATGCCTCCTTGGCTTTTTGTACGGCATTGACAAAACGCTCAAAGGGAATGGGTTTGAGCAAATAATCAATCACGTTGAGTTCGTAGCCTTCTAGAGCATATTGACTGTAAGCCGTCGTCAAAATCACCCGGATGCGTCCTTTCATCAGTTTCATAAAGTCGATTCCTGAAAGTTCGGGCATGTGAATGTCCAGAAAAACCAACTCTATTTTTTCGGAGTAAATTTTATCCAAAGCATCCAAGGGGCCCAAACAAGCCCCCACCAAGTTCAGGTAAGGTATTTTGTTGATATAATGCGTCAATACGTCAATAGCCCCCCTTGTTCGTCGTCTACTATTAGGCAGTTTATCATCGTGTACGGTAGTTTTACAACTGTATTTTCAATTCGATTTTATAAAAATGTTCTTCGTCGGTAATGCGGATTGCGTGCTTTTTGGGATACACCAATTCCAATCGTGCTTTGATATTTTGAAGCCCTACTCCCGTCAAAAGTTCGCGCGGTCCAATGCGTTTTTTGTTAGACACTGTAAAATACAAATTCCCTCCTTCTACCCTCAACGTAATGTTGACAGGGTAATTTTCGTCCAAAAGTTCGCCGTATTTAAAGGCATTTTCAACAAAAGTAATCAACAACAGCGGCATAATCCGACGAAACTGCACGTTACCCGTTTTCTCGAAATACACATTCAGGCGATTGGAAAACCGCAATTGATTGAATTCAATGAAGTTTTCGAGGTGTTTGATTTCATTTTCGAGCGGCACTTTGTCTTCTTCGTCGGTTCCTTTCAATCCATACCGCATAATTTCCGAAAGCAGCATGGTGGATTTGGCCAAATCTTCCGACAACGGCAGCGCCCGTGCGTACAAAAAATTAAGGCTGTTGAACAAAAAATGAGGATTAATCTGGGCTTTCAACGACAGGATTTGGGAGGCTAAAAGACGTTTTTGGGTTTCAAGCAGCTTGAGAGCGTAGCCGTAGAAAATACTGCATAACAGGATAAAAAATTCTTTGGAAGCTACTTGCAGCAATACCTGCCCCACCGTAAAACTATACGCCATGTACCCTTTTCCCCCATTTTTAAAAGGATTGAATTTGGCCTTCTCTATACTCGCAATGGCCTTTTTTATTTCGGGCATCACGTCTTCGCCGTAGATAAAAGCTGGAAAATGAAACTCATTGACCAACCACGCAAATACAAAAGCCTTCACATAAATGAGGACAAACCATAAGAAGCAAATCCAAATAAACGACAAAAGAACCCGCCCGCGAATCAATAATTTGAAACTTGTAAAATAGCTCAGGTAAAAGAACCCAATGGATACCAAAATCATCAGTGATTCGGTCACCAAAGCCATGGGTTGTTTCAGGATTTTGTTGTAATCAGACAGATAGTGATACAAAACCCAGGCAAAAACATGCCATGAATACAACCTGATTTTATCAAGGCGCTCATTTTCAGACTTTTCAACAACAATCGGTTCAGCAGCCGTGAGGATTTTGGAATAAAAATACAGCACCATTGTACAAATGGCAATATCCCAAAACGCCTTATTGATGGCGTAACCAATCACAAACCCAATGGATATTCCCGTTTTAAGCCCCTCCGTGGTGTCCTTATTTGCATTTTTAGGAAGGTTGGATAATAAGCCTGAAAAATAGTGAAGCAAATATTTCTCGGGTATCAACACATAAATGGTCAACGAATAGATAGCCGCTAAAGCGAGGAAAGCAATCACCAACCGAACAAAAAAAATGATGTACTCTTTCTGATGAAGCAAACGTAGACTAAAACGATATTGGATGTAATAATAAACCAGCCCAAGCGGAATACCCACCCAGAAAAAACGTGCATTCCAAACCGTGAATTTATTGCCATAATCCCACATGACAAGTACTATCACAAAGCTGTAAATGAAGAACCCCGCCAATAGGAGTTGGGTATCTTTTTGTTTGAGTTTACCGAGCAGGGTTGACCAAAGTCTCATTCAGGAGATTCTTTTTTCTCCAAAACTACGCTCAAAGACTCTTTTCTTCAAACCCATTTTTTCAACCCTTCCATTTGCCGGATGAATAGGTCTAAATGAAGGACGAAGCCCTTTTTAAGGAGTTTTTGGATAAAACAGCTAATTCATCCTTGATTTTGCAGGATTGGTCAAATATATTTTAGCAGGCAGGAAAACTATGTCAATTTTGAGCCATCAAAAACGCACTCGGTTTATTCATTTATAGTAGTGGAGTTGGGCTGAGTTTACGAAATGGATAGAAATATATAAAACTAGGTATTGTAAATAAAAGTGGCATTTTGTTATCTAAGCAGCTTGCTGCCAAAACTGTTGCCATTTATGGTTAATTTCTACCGTTTTGAGAATAGCAAGACTTTCCGAACCATCATTGC
>NZ_JAIXST010000056.1 GCF_027484545.1 Runella sp.
GCCATTACACGCTATATTCCGCCACGTCAGGCTGGGAATTACTTCGTGACCCGAGGCGGCTCTTTAGGCGTCGGTTTTCCAGGAGCCATTGGGGTCAAACTCGCCAATTTAGACAAAACCGTGATTGGTTTTTCGGGCGATGGAGGAAGTATGTACACCATTCAAACGCTTTGGTCGGCGGTAAGACACAAAGCCGGGGCAAAGTTCGTGGTTTGCAACAATGGTTCGTATAAATTGCTTCAACTCAACATTGACGTGTACTGGAAAGAACGCAACATTGAACAGCATCCCTATCCGTTGCCTTTTGATTTGTCATATCCTGCCATTCGGTTCGACCTTTTGGCTCAATCGATCGGAGTAAACGCCGTTCGGGTTGAAAAAGAAGAGGATATTCTACCCGCCATTGAGCGAATGCTCGCCGATGACGAACCCTTCCTGATTGATTTGGTACTGGAAGGCGATTATAAGCCGGATTGGGTAAAAACCAATTGCTCTCATTAAACGAAAAAGACTGAAAACAATACATAAAACTCACACGTATATGCTCACGCAAGAATCAATTGAAAAACTCGCAGTAGACTGGTACAGAAAACTAGACGTACACGCGCCGATGGTTGAATTATTACCCATGTTGATTGATGATGGGTTGGAGATGGTTTTTCCCGAAGTTACCGTCTATGGCTATGCCGGTTTTGAAGGATGGTTTCAGCGCGTTATCCGCATTTTTTTCGACGAAGTACATACCGTTAAGAAGGCAGAAGCCACCATCAACGGTGATACAGCCGTGGTAGATGTAATCGTAAAGTGGGAAGCCAGTGTATGGAATGCACCGGAAGCCTACAGCAAGCGTATTACGCTGGATGCTTACCAAACGTGGGAAGTAAAAGCAGGACCCGACGATTCGGTATTGATTACCAAATATATCGTTGGTGATTTGAAATATTACGAAGGATCGGCAACGCTATAATCCTACTATCAGATGAACTTAGAATTTATTACCGTTAAAAAAGTAGAGAGTAGACCGGTCACTATTCACTGCGTTCAGGCTCCTGAATCGGGGGAAATAGCCAATGCCCAGATCATAGAAACTCCCAATAAGCTGTTACTTATTGATACCCTACTCTTAAAACCTCACGCCGACGAATTACGGACCTATATCGAAAGTCTCGGCAAACCTCTGGAGCGTATTCTTATTACCCATCATCACCCGGACCACTGGATTGGGGCGGCTTCATTTGAGGGAGCTCATATTGCGGCCTTTCCGCAAGTGATTGGAATCATCAATGCGATGGCCGATTATTTTTTGAACTTCCACCGTACCATGCACCCCGATCAGCCGGATGCCATCCCTACTAATAAAGTGCTTCCTACGGAGGCAGTGGAAGAGGGAGCGTTTGACTTCGACGGTGTGACCATCAATTTGATAAAAGTGTACGAAACGGAATGTCCCGTGAATATGGTCGTGGAGCTGCCCGAGCAAAAAATCCTGTTGGTACAAGACCTCGTTTACCACAATTGCTACGGCTATTTTGGGGAGAGAACCCAATCGGGAGATTATTGCTTTGACAACTGGATTGCGGCCTTGAAATCGTTTGAACCCAAAGGGTATGAGCATGTTGTACCCGGCCACGGCGACCCTACCGATCCATCGGTCTTTCCGATTATGATTGGCTATTTGACGTTTGCCAAACAAAAGATAGCCGAGGGGCTTCGGGGTGATGACCTGCGTAACAGCATTATGGCTGAGTATCCAAACTATGGCCTTACCATGGCCCTTTGGATGTCCGATTTTATGCTGTTTACATTCAAGCCTCAGTAAATCAATTGTTAAATCAAACAGTGAACCTCTATTACCAACCTCATGAAAAACGTACCTGATACTAAACTGGGGAATATGTACCGTGAGCATATTCAACACATTTTGGATAAGAATATAGAAGCTCTTCTTGACCAATACACGGACGATGCACTTCTCATCAGCAGCTTCATGAAAACGCCGGTCATTTACAAAGGGCGCGAGCAGGTAAATGAACACATGCAGGGCATTTTGGGCATTGACGGCTTAGAGTCCGACATTGTTTTTTGGGCTGAAACCGAAGACCCCGAAACGCTCATGATCACCGAGCAGATTACGATGACTACCAAAGACGGAGTTAGTCAAATGCGCTTTGCCGATAGCTGGGTTTTGCGAGACGGCAGGATTGCTATCCACTTTGCAGGAATGGTTCAGCACCCGGATGGTTCGCTGGCCTAATTGAGTTTTCCCACAATTTGACATAACAAGACTGCTTTAACTATATGGACTTAAGTATTAAAATTAACGGAAAAGAATACGTCAGTGAGGTAGAGCCGCGTACGTTGTTGGTAGATTACCTGCGTGATTCCGCTCAGTTGACAGGAACAAAAGTGGGTTGTAATTCCGGTATGTGCGGGACGTGTACCGTCCTTGTCAACGGAAAAGCGACTAAAAGCTGCCAAGTCTTGGCACTTGAAGCGGCCGGCAGCGAAGTTACAACCATTGAAGGCTTGGCCCAGGGAGGGGAGTTGCATCCGCTGCAACAGGCATTTTGGGACAATTATGCGGTACAAAACGGTTTCTCTACCCCGGGAGCCATCATGGCGGCCGTTGAACTGTTGGGTCTCAATCCCGATCCAACGGAGGACGAGATCAAAGAATGGCTTCAAGGTAACCTGACGCGGGAAACCGGCTATCAGCAGGTAGTGGAAGCCGTACAGGCGGCCGCGGCTGCCATCCGTGGCGAAGAAGCACCTGCCAAGGAAGATACCGGCCCGTCATTGATTGGAAAAGCACAACAGACCCGAAAAACGAAAGAACTCGTTACGGGAAGCGCGGAATTTATTGCAGATATGTCGTTGCCGGGTATGTTGCACGCAGCTATCCTGCAAAGTCCACATGGACACGCAAATATCCTCAGCATTGATACATCTGAAGCGGAGGCAATGCCCGGGGTAGTTCGGGTGTTTACATGGAAAGATACGCAACAGATTATGCCGATGCCCGTCATCTGGGTGCCGCCGTTTGCCGAAAGCCACTTTTTACCGCACCCTTCGGGCATCGTTCCGGGGTCGCACACTGTATTTGCCAAAGACCGGGCGCGTTTTGCAGGCGATCAATTGGCTGCGGTTGTGGCCGAAACCCGTCAGCAGGCTTATGACGCGCTGGACAAAATAAAAGTCGAATACGAAGCCCTGCCGGTGGTTTTAGACCCCGAAGAAGCTCTGAAAGAGGGCGCTCCGCTTTTGCACGAAACGGCTCCGAATAACTTGATGATTCATACCATATTTGGAGATAAAGAAGCTGTAGATAAAGCCATTGACGAGTCTGAAGTGGTAGTAGAACAGCGGATTTATAACCAGCGGATGATGCACAACACGTTGGAAGTGCGCGGGGTATTGGCTCAACACGATCCGGCTACCAATCAGCACACGCTTTGGACCAATACGCAGATTCCGTATCCGCACCGGTTGCTGATTTCGCTCTATGTGTTGGGGATTCCTTATAACAAATTACGCGTGGTGGTTCCCTACATTGGTGAAAGTAACGGTTGCAAAGGGAACCTGTATCCGGATACTCCGCTCGTATTGTGGATGGCCCGGGAACTGGGTCGCCCTGTGAAATGGATAGATACCCGCGCCGGTTTTTCCCGCAACACGGCTCAATCCCGTGATCAGGTTCAATATGTAAAAATCGCAGGAACGAAAGACGGTAAAATCACCGCCCTCAGTTGCCGCGCGTTCAGTAACGTGGGTGCTTACCCGGTTATCAACGCACCCGGTCAGCCACTGGCATTGATAGGTAGGAGTATTACGGGAGCGTATGCCATTCCGAAGGCATCGTACGAGGTCAGCGTGGTGTATACTAACAAAGTGCCTACGGCTCCGATGAGAGGGTCGGGTAGGGCAGAAGCTATCTTTTTGATTGAACGTGCCATTGAACGTTTTTCGCGGGAAATCGGCATGGACTCAGCAGAAGTAAGACGAAAAAATATGGTTCAAAACGACCAGTTTCCTTACGAAAACGGTTTGGGATGGACTTACGATTCCGGCAACTACGAGCAGGCACTCAACATGGCCCTGGAGAAAGCCAATTATTCAAAATTGGCTGAAATGAAGGCCGAAGCCAAAACGCGCAACAAGTTGCTGGGGCTGGGTATTGGCTCGTATGTAGCCGTAGCGGGGGTTGGTAATTCCGCCAAAATGGGAGGCGAAGGTTTAATGAGCGGTACGTGGGGAAGTTCCTATATCCACATTGCTCCTTCGGGCGAAGTAGCCATCACCACGGGTGCTCAACCGCACGGACAGATGCAGGACACCACTTTTGCTCAGATTGCGGCGGCAGAGTTGCAAATTCCGATGGACTACATCACCATTCAGCATTCTGATACCGAATTGCCGCTGTATTACGGACAGGCCAGTTACGGAAGTCGCTCCCTGAGTGTAGAGGGAGCTGCAGTTCAGAAAGCCTGTCAAATGATGATTCAAAAGGCACGCGAGTATGCGGCGTATCTGTTCAAAATGCCGCTTGACCTCATCGAATACAAAGATGGAAAAGTGATCGGAATTCCTGCTCCCGAGCAGGCCGTCATGACCCTTCAAACGGTCGCTTTGATGCTTTGGTTTGGTTGGGACCTTCCCGAAGGTATGTCGCCAGGGTTGGAAGGAACGGCTTATTTCGACCCAAAAAACTTCAACTTCCCGTTTGGAACCCACGTCGCCATTGTAGAAATCGACAAAGATACCTGTGTGGTGGATTTGGTGAACTACGTGGCGGTGAATGACTTCGGTGTGGTAGTAAATCCGGAAGTGGTACGCGGACAATCCTACGGAAACATCCTGCTCGGAATCAGTCAGGCATTGGCCGAAGAAACCCGCTACTCACCCGAGACGGCGCAGGTATTGACCGATGATTTTGACACCTATTCCATTGCACGTTCCAATTGGATTCCTAAGATGGAACTTTACCGAACCGAAACACCGTCGCCGTCTAACCCGTTGGGTGCCAAGGGGGCCGGTGATGTGAGCAATCCCCCCGTAGCTCCTGCGATGGTCAATGCAATCTGTGATGCCTTGTCTGAATACGGAGTTGAACACATAGATATGCCCGTAACCCCCGAAAAGATCTGGCAAGTCATTTATTCGGCCTAAAACCTTTTTTATTCAATTCACCATGACAATCACCCCGTTTGAATACATCTCACCCAACTCCTTGGACGAAGTATTCAGACTTATCCAGCAAAGCGGCTCTCAAGTACTGGTGGGAGACCAGGCATTTGTAAGCCAACTGAAAAAAGGCTACCTCAGTCCCAAAGCTGTCGTAAGCCTCAAAAATATTCCGGATTTCAGTAAGGTCGTGCAAGAACAAACTCACTTAGTAATCGGTGCCACAACAACGTACGCCGATTTAGCTAAAGAGCAGGCAATCAGCGGTTATCCTGTTCTGAGCCAGGCATTGGCAGCTGTCGGCGACCCGCACGTGTCCAACAACAGCACCATTGGAGGCGCCTTTTACTTCGGCGGTAATCTCCACGGGCATGTTTTAGCGGCCCTGTTGGCCCTTGA
The DNA here is from genome assembly GCF_027484545.1 of Runella sp. Taxonomy (GTDB): domain Bacteria; phylum Bacteroidota; class Bacteroidia; order Cytophagales; family Spirosomataceae; genus Runella. Next base: position 5,581 of record NZ_JAIXST010000056.1, read on the forward strand.
TGCCCAATTGGTGGTGGCCGATGCGACTGCTGAGCACTTCGTACCCATTGCTACTTTTTACCAATTAGGAGGGGTGAAAAGTTTGGTACAGGGAGAACTGATTCGAGCAATACATATCCCGGCTCCCGGTGCAGGTGTGTCTGCTTATGAAAAGATGAGTTTTTTAGGCGGCGGACGAACCATCTGCGGAGTGGCGGTAGCGCTTGAAAAAACAGCAGGTACAGTATCCGACATTCGAATCGTTTTGACGGGCAGTACGGATACTCCGGTACGCCTCGAAAAAGTGGAGAGTGTTCTGCTGGGAGCTTCCATTACCTCAGATCAGGTAGAGGCAGCTCTTGAAAAATTGGAAGACGAAGTGCTTACATTCCAAAGTGAACCGGCTATTCACGAGGCATATCTGCGTCATCTGATTAAAGTTTTACTCAAAAAATCAATAATGAAACTCTAAATACAGACCACTATGACCAACCGTGAATTTTACGACAACCACCTTAAATTGTTGGCAGACAATGATGTTAACGTTTTGGTGGATCACGACTACCACGATGACGCTGTCATGATTTTACACGTAGCCAAAGAACCCATTGTTTTAAGAGGGAAAGAAGCATTGGTAAAGCAATTGGGCGATTACCTCACCTACATCTACCGCGGATTTGTCTCGACCGAAAAACTCGCTATCACCGAAGACAGCATCTTTTTGGAAGCCACCATTAATACTGCCAATGGTCCTTCAAAAGTATATGATGCCCTCTACATGAAAGATGGCAAAATTTTCCGTCACTATTCTGGACTCAAGTAAAAACTCCTCAATCATTTCAATTAAATACAGTCTAAAAAGATAAAAAACGAGCATTATGAGCAAGAAAGTTTTGATTTTGGCTTCCAATGTCGGCCTTTGGGCAGAAGAATTGCAAGCCCCTTGGGATGCCCTTAAAAAAACAGGATTTGAACTTACATTAGCAACTCCATTTGGCGTCACTCCGTTGCCGTTGGTTTTGAGCATGGACAAAGGATTTGTGGATCCAATGCAAAATTATAACGTGAACCCTCCTGAAGTGGTTGACCGCTGCAATGAAATCCTCGACACCGGTGAGTGGGATAGCCCCATCAAAATTGAAGACGCGGTCATGTCAGATTATGACTCGTTGGTGATTGTCGGAGGCCCGGGTTCGGCACTTGATATTGTGGGAAATCCGCATGTACATAAGCTGTGCGTAACTGCGTACGAGCAGGGCAAGATTTTAGGCGCACTCTGCTATGCCGTAGGAGCGTTTGTGTGGGCACGCGAAAGCGATACGTTGCACCGCAGTATTATTTACGGCAAAAAAATTGTGGCACACCCGCGCGAATGGGATTTTACCGGATTAATGGATTATCCGTTGGTACGGGCAAAAGAAGGCAATGCGGGTACAAATATTGTAACTCAGGGATTTGCTTTCCCACTGTTGGTCATCGTGGAAGATGCGGTAGGACCCAATGGTCGTGTCTATTCTGATCCGGGTGCCAATCGCAACAAACCTCAAGTGAACTACGACCATCCGTTTGTGACCGCCCTGTCGGTGGAATCATCTATTGCTTTTGGCCAAAAATTGGTAGAAGTTCTTTCGTAATTTAAATCAACACCTTATGAAACTCAAGGGTAAAAAAATCGGGATTCTTTTTGAGGCTGATTATTACGAAAACGAAATATTTTATTACAAATACCGATTTCCGGAAGAAGGAGCTGACATTCATTTTCTGACGCGTTTGTGGGGACAGGACAAAATCACATTCCATGGGCACGAGTACAAAGTGCCGATGGATTGTTGGGAGAGTTTTGAAAACATGAGTGACGAAGAACTTCGCAGCTATTCGGCTATCATCGTACCGTCGGGCATGGTTTCAGACCGCCTTCGGTACACGGAAGATGTGGAGAAAATCCCGCCGGCGACCGAATTCCTGAAGCGCGTATTTGCCGAACCAACCGTATTAAAAGGAATCATCTGCCACGGCTTGTGGCTGGTGGCTCCGGCTGCCGAATTGGTGAAAGGCCGCAAATTGGTTTGTCATAACAACCTCATCGGCGATGCCAAAGCCTACGGTGCCATTTATACCAACGAAGATGTGGTGGTGGACGGTGACTTGGTGACGGGACGCTCGGGAGGACATGCACACCTCTTTGCTAAAAAAATCATCGAAATTTTGTCTGAACAAGCTTAAAACCACGCCTGATTATGCTCCAAACATCATTTTTTCACGTGGCCGTTACGGTAAAAGATCTGAGTGCTTTTGAAAATTTTTACGCAAAATACTTTGGATTTAGTCGGGCGCGTACCATTTCGTTGGGAGAGGGAAAAGAGCTGGTTTTCTTGAAAGACGCGGGCAATTTTTACTTTGAAGTATTTCCGCCCGACCAAGAACGCCCCGTGCCGCTCGCCGAAGGAGATGGCCCTCATTATCCCGGGTTTCGGCACTTGGCGTTTTCTGTCGATGACGTAGATGCCAAACTGGCCGAAATGGGCGAAGACGCCGTCATTACGCTCGGACCTTTGAAGTTTGACGATTTTATTCCGGGTTGGAAAACTGCCTGGGTCAAAGACCCCGAAGGTAATATTATCGAAATCACCCAAGGATATGTTGACCAATAAGGTCAAGGATAAGCACAAAGCAGTATTTAGTAGTAAGTATTTGGTATTTAGAATGAAATAGTTGACTAACTCGTTGTAAAACAGCTGTTTAATTGCTGTCTAAATACTGAATACTAAAATCTAAGTACTATCTGTTTCTATACAATTTAAACCTTTTAATAACCATTCGAATTCATGAAACTTGATTTTACTTTCTCCGACACCCTTGCTGGGTATGTAATAGAATATAATTCGGCCGAACGCTGGTATACCGTTGAAACTTCCGATAAACGGGTGTTCAAAGTCAATTTGATTCCCTCTACTTACGCCCGTACTTTCCGTAATTTGGAAGAGCCTTACCAAGATGCCTCGGGAGTAATGAACGATTTATTGGCAAAGCCAGGACAGTTTGTGTATTCATACGGTACCTTTTATCCGGCTACCGACGGAGGGGAAACTGTCTTTGAAGTACAATGGATCATCTTTCCAAGTACGGCTCCGCTCGAATACCGTCACGAAGCGCAGGACTGGTGGATCAATCAAATTTCTTCCATTGCCAGTAGCTACCTGAAATGGCAGTTTAACTACCCACAGGAAGAAATTAATTACAAGAACTACCGGACCATGCTGCATTTGGCGGGTTCTAAAAAAGGAGATTACCTACAGGAAACAGATACTATCTCACGGATGATCTACGGCTTTGCATCAGCCTATATGATTACGGGGAACGAAGGGTTTTTGGAAGGAGCTGAATTAGGAACGGAATACCTCCGCGACCACATGCGTTTTTATGACCAGGATGCCGACCTCGTGTATTGGTACCATGGTATGAAAGTAGAGGGAGAAAAAGAAACCAAATTGTTGACCTCTGAATTTGGGGATGACTGGGATTCTTTGCCGATGTACGAACAAATTTATGCGCTTGCCGGTCCTACTCAGACCTACCGTCTGACGGGAGATCCGCGCATTATGTGGGACATTGAAAAAACCATCGAACTGTTTGAGAAATACTTCAAAGACAACGAGCAGGAAGGTTATTTCTCCCACATCGACCCCATCACGCTCGACCCGCGCGCCGAGTCGTTGGCTCACAACCGCGCCCGTAAAAACTGGAACTCCGTAGGTGACCACGCACCGGCATACCTTATCAATCTGTACTTAGCCACGGGCGAGCAGAAATACGCTGATTTCTTAGAATATACCTTCGATACCATTACAAAATATTTCCCCGACTACGAAAATAGTCCGTTTGTTCAGGAGAAATTCTTTGAGGATTGGAGCAAAGACCAAACGTGGGGATGGCAACAAAACCGCGCGGTAGTAGGTCACAACCTCAAAATTGCGTGGAACCTGATGCGGATGCAATCGTTGGTTCCGAAAGATTCGTACCTCGAATTTGCCAAAAAAATTGCTGAATTGATGCCGGAAGCCGGTTCTGACCCACAACGCGGCGGTTGGTATGACGTAGTGGAACGCGCTACCAAAACTAATGGACACCACCAGTTTGTATGGCATGACCGCAAAGCATGGTGGCAACAGGAACAGGCCATTCTCGCTTACATGATTTTACACGGTATTCTCAAAGACGATGAATACCTCAAATACGCCCGTGAGTCAGCGGCGTTCTACAACGCATTCTTCCTCGATACGGACGATGGCGGGGTTTATTTCAACGTCTTTGGTAACGGAATGCCGTACTTGCTTGGAACAGAGCGCTTTAAAGGAAGTCACTCCATGAGCGCGTACCACAGCACGGAGTTGTGTTTCCTTTCGGCAGTGTACACCAACCTGCTCATTACCAAGCAGCCTACCTATTTCTACTTTAAGCCGTATCCAAACGGTTTCAAAGACAACAAGCTGTTTGTTTCTCCTGATATCCTTCCAAAAGATAGTGTATATATCAGTGAGTGCTACATTGACGATGTGCCTTACACTGATTTTGACGCGAGTGCCTTGACCGTGACTCTACCTCAAACGACAGAGCGCGTTCGGGTAAAAGTCCTCATTAGTCCTAAGTAAAATACACTATCACTATGAAAGTAGCAGAAAATATTATTGAGAGTATTGCTGTCATTGAGGTCGAAGGCAACATTGACAGCAAAACTGCTCCCGAGTTTGAGAAGGCCGCGTTGGCCTCCATCAAAAATCAAGGGCAGGTCATCATTGACCTGAGCAAAGTTGAATTTCTTTCCAGTGCCGGCTTGCGGGTACTTTTGATGATTTATCGTCAAATCAAGGTCCAAAGCGGTAAAGTAGTGCTCGTAGGAGTATCGGAAGAGATTCAGGAAGTTATGTCGAACACCGGTTTTATCAACTTCTTTATTATCGTCGGAACCATCGAAGAGGGGATACAAACGTTAAAAAGCTAAAAATATGGCAGATATACGGATTGATTATTACCCTACCCATGAGTTTGAGGGGATTAAATTCAGACGCGGACATCCCCTGCCATTTGGTGCGACGATGGTACCCAACGGTGTTAATTTCAGCGTGTATTCAAGCGCTGCCATTTCCTGCACGTTGGTACTGTTTGAACGCGGCGCTCCGGAACCTTATGCCGAAATTCCGTTTCCTGATGAATTTCGAATAGGTGATGTATTTTGCATGACGGTATTTGATCTTGATTTTGAGCGACTTGAATACGGCTATCGAATGGATGGCCCATTCAAACCTGAAGAAGGATATCGGTTCAACAAAGATGTTATCCTGAGCGACCCGTACGCCAAAGTACTGGGTGGCCGCGATACGTGGCGAGCTCAACCCAACTGGGACGATGTGTATCCGTACCGTTCCCGTTTGGCCTTCGAAGATTTCGACTGGGAAAACGACCACCCGCTCGAAACCCCTATTGAAGACCTGTCCATTTACGAAATGCACGTTCGGGGTTTTACGAGCCACCCCTCGGCCGAAACCAAGAATGCCGGAACATTCAGTGGGATTCGCAGTAAAATCCCTTATCTTAAATCGCTGGGTATCAATTGCATTGAGCTCATGCCGATCTATGAATTTGACGAGTGGGAAAACAGTCGTACCAACCCGATAACGGGCGAATTGTTGGTGAATTATTGGGGCTACAGCACGGTTAACTTTTTCTCGCCCAAAGCAGGGTACGCGGCTACCGGAAAGTTTGGAATGCAGGTGGATGAGTTGAAAACGCTCATCAAGGAGCTCCATAAAAACGGGATTGAAGTGTTTTTGGACGTGGTATTCAACCACACCGCCGAAGGCGACCACCGAGGACATACCATTTCGTTTCGGGGAATTGATAACAAAACGTACTACATGCTGACGCCCGAAGGCTATTATTTTAACTTCTCGGGAACCGGTAATACGTTGAACTGTAACCACCCCGTGGTACGGAATATGGTACTTGACTGCCTTCGCTACTGGGCTTCAGATTACCACATTGATGGTTTTCGCTTTGACTTGGCCGCTATTCTTGGGCGCGCCCAGGACGGTAGCCCGTTGAGCAATCCGCCTTTGTTGGAATCTTTGGCGTATGATCCCATTTTGGCTAAGTGTAAGCTGATTGCCGAAGCGTGGGATGCGGGCGGGTTGTATCAGGTAGGTTCTTTTCCGGCGTATGGCCGTTGGGCTGAATGGAACGGAAAATACCGCGATACCGTGCGTCGCTATCTGAAGGGAGACCCCGGCATGATAGGAGAAATGGCGCAGCGTGTTCAGGGTTCACCGGATTTGTATTCGTTGCGCGGGCCCACCGCCAGTATCAACTTTGTGGCCTGTCACGATGGATTTACGCTGTACGATATGTTTGCCTACAACGATAAACATAACGAAGCCAACGGCGAAAATAATAACGACGGAGCTAACGACAACAATTCCTGGAACTCCGGATGGGAAGGCGAAACTGACGATCCGGAAGTCAATTTTCTGCGGCATAAGCAAGTCAAGAATGCCCTCACAATTTTGATGGTCAGTCAAGGCGTGCCTATGATTTTGATGGGCGACGAAATGGGCCATACCCAACACGGTAATAATAATACCTATTGTCAGGATACGGAATGGAACTGGCTGAATTGGTCTTTGCTGCAAAGCAATCCTGACCTGTTCCACTATGCACAGCAGATTCTGCGATTCAGACGCGCTCACCCCGTGTTGCGAAGTGCCAACCATTTCCGTCATTATGACTACGTAGGCAGTGGATTTCCCGACATCAGTTTCCACGGCACCTTGGCCTGGAGACCCGATTGGTCAGCAGAGAGCCGCACGTTGGCCTTTATGCTTTGCGGAAACCACGCCAAAGGAGGTACGATTCGTGACGAAACCATTTACGTAGCCATGAATATGTACTGGGAGTCGTTACACTTCGAATTACCCATCTTGGCAGACGGCAGCAAATGGCACGTATTTGCCAATACGGACATGACTAATTCGCAGGATATTCATTTGATCGGAGAAGAGCCTTTGCTCGAAGACCAATCCGGCTTTTTTGTAGGAGCCCGGTCAGTAGTTGTACTGGTCGCCAAATAAATTGATTCAATCTCAACATAAAAACACTTTATAACATGGATTTTACAATAAACTCTGAAGTAGTCGATAAAGTAGCTAAAATTACCTTGTCGGGCGAACTCGATTCGTTATCGGCTCGGGTTTTTCAAAAAGAAATCGAAAAAGTAGCGCTTCAGTCGCCTACTGAACTGGTCCTGGATATGGAACACTTGGCTTTTATGTCGTCGGCAGGATTGCGGGTGTTGATTTTCTCGAAGCAAAAAATGGGGGTAGGACTTACTATCTACGTGGTGAAGCCGCAGGAAGCCATTGTAGATACCCTCGAAAAAACGGGATTGCAACACAGTGTGAACATTGTGGACCAATACCCAGCTTAACCCATTCGAGGAGCGCGAAATTCGCTATTACAAGGTAATAACCAAATGAACTCACGTTCGTACTTTGTCTTTATGCAAATGGAATTAAAAACATTTCCCGCAACCGTTGACTCGCTGGACCCGCTTCGGCAGTACGTCAAAGATGTATCCCAACAAGCGGGATTAGATAAGAAAGCTACCTATAATTTGATATTAGCAGTGGATGAAATTGCCACCAATATTATTTTGTACGGCTACGAAAAGGCGGGTTTAGAGGGTTTTATTGATGTACTAACCGAAGTTTCGGACAATCGCCTCAAGGTAGTGTTTGAAGATGACGCAGCTCCGTTTGACCCCACAACCCGCGAACTTCCCGACGAAGAAGACTTTGACCTACCTCTCGAAGAAAGACCGATTGGGGGGCTGGGTATCTATTTGACCATCAACGGGGTAAGTGAGTTTTCGTACGAATACATCAATAATCGGAATCGGAATATTTTCGAGGTAGATATTAAGAGCCCCTAACCTGTTGGAAGGGCTGCTAAATGACTGTTTTTATGAATATGGCTACCAAGCGACCGTATGTTAATCCTTTTCCGGGACTGAGAAGTTTTGACTCCAATGATGCGAATTTGTTCTTTGGGAGAGAAAGTCACGTCAAAAAATTAAGGAAAAAACTAAGCGTTTCAAGGTTTTTGGCAATTATTGGCTCTTCGGGTAGCGGTAAATCTTCGTTAGTCAAAGCAGGCTTAGTGCCTTCACTTGACAAGTATCAACTGGAAAACACAGATTTACAGGGCTGGCATATTTTGATATTCAAACCGGGAGGAGAACCCATAAAAAACTTGGTGAGTGCCTTTACGGACTACATCACAAAGTATACTATTGGCGCTTCTTCTCCCGAAATTACCGCTAATATCGAATCGTTGCTTTTTGACGATTTTGACGGAATCAGTAAAGTGTTCGGAATGCTGAGCGACAAAAACGTGTTGCTTGTCATTGACCAATTTGAAGAGATTTTCCGGTACCAACAAAAGGAGGCTACTTTCAAATCAGACCGTGACGAAACCGTCCTTTTTATTGAATTTCTGGTAAGGGTGATCCATCAGCGTACCATTCCTCTGTACGCAGCCCTGACAATGCGGTCCGATTATTTGGATTATTGCACCAACTATAATGGTCTGACCGAGGCCATCAATCGAGGGTATTTTTTGTTGCCCAAGATGAATCACGCCGAAATTGTATTGGCCATCAACGGCCCTTTAGAAACCATCGGTGTCGATATAAAGCCATCTTTAGTAGACCGTTTGTTGGTGGACATTGGTGATAAAACCGACCAATTGCCTGTTTTACAGCATTCCCTCATGCGCACGTGGGAGCATTGGCAGACGACAAAAACCGCCCAACAACCCATTGACGAGCATGACTATGAGTCGATAGGGACCATGATTGATGCGCTCTCGCTGCACGCCGAAGAAATCTATCAAGATATTTTTGATTCCAAAAGAAAAGCAGTGACCGAAAAGCTGTTTAAGTCATTGACAATTTTGGGGGCAGGTGATGTCGGAATAATCAATCCCACAACCCTGGCCAATATCAAAAAAGTAACCGGTGCTCCTGAGTTTTTGCTGCTGGATGTACTCGACCGGTTTAGAGAAGCGGGTACCTCTTTCTTATCACCTTCTTACACAACTCCCATACACGATGCTTCAGTCATAGACCTTACCCATGAGCGCATTGCTTTCCTGTGGAAACGCTTGAAAACGTGGGTAGACGAAGAGTCGGAATCGGCCAGATTGTACAAAAATCTAAGCTTTTCAGCAGGGTTGTATCAACAGGGTAAAACTGGTCTGTGGATTAACCCCGAATTACAAATTGGGTTGAGGTGGTTAAAGGAAAATCGCCCTACCAAAGAATGGGCTATGCGCTACGATCCCTACTTTGAACGCGCCATCAATTACCTGGAATACAGCCGCAGCCAATATGAATTTGAGATGCAAAGCAAAGAAGCTCGCCACAAAAAGGAGGTAAAACGCGGGCGTCAGTTTGCTGTCTTTTTGGGAATCGGTTCTTTGTTATCCCTGCTTTTTTTGGTGGTGTCCATCATTCTGCGAACTCAGGCCAAACAAAGCGAAAAAGAATCCATTGAAAAGGAACAAATAGCCTTAGCGGAACAGAAAAAGGCCGAAATACAGAAAAGAGAGGCTATCTCGCAAAAACGGATTGCCCAACAGCAGGAAGAAATTGCGGAAGCTCAGAAAAAATTAACCGAAGAACAAAAGCTGATTGCGGTTTCGGAACAGCGGAAAGCCGAGAACCAAAGACAGGAAGCGGTACAGGCCCAACAAACGGCCAACGAGCAACGAATCAGAGCGGAAGATGCCAAACGGGATGCTGAAAACCAGCGCACGAGAGCGGTGACTGCCCAAAATGAGGCGGAAAGACGTAAGGATGAAGCCGAAAAGGCTAAAAATGAAGCGGAAGCCCAAAAACGCATTGCCGACGAAGCCCGCAAGGATGCGGATCAACAAAAAATTAAAGCGATTGTGCGTTCAATCGCTATTCAGTCGTTTCAGATGCCCGAAAATACGCAGGATGGTTTACCTGCATTGCTGGCATTACACGCTAATAACCTCAACGTAAAAAATAAAGGCGAAGTAAATAACCCGGAGATTTTCAATGCGTTATCAAAAGCCGCCGGCTCGAATGCCAAGGTGATTTTGCGGAAACATACTGACGTAGTACGCTCGGTAGCGCTTGGAACAGGAACCGATGCAAATCTCTTTGCTTCCGGCAGTGAAGACGCTACTGTTAAACTTTGGGATGTAAACGCTCCCAATCAAACTCCCCGAACGTACAGTCGGCCCAAATCTACGGAAGGTTTTCGAGCCGTGGTATTTTCCCAAAACGGCCGGAAACTTTTGGCAGGAGGTGCTCAGGGTTCGATTTTGAGTTGGTCCGTAGACCAGCCTGCGGCAGCTCCTACGGTGGTAAAGGGACATAAAAGTCCCATTAACTCCCTGCTTTTAACCAAAGATAATTCTAAACTTATTTCAGTCAGTGCAGATGGCAACATCAGAACATGGAATGTAGCGGGAGGAGGTATTGATTCGGTGGCGAATGCCAGAACGGGTTTCGATTTGTTTTGTGCTCAATTGAGTCCCGACGGTAAAAAATTGGTGTGCGGTTCCAAAGATAAGGTGGTGGTGTTTGATCTGAGTGATTTGAAAAAAGTGCCAGGAGTGTACAATTACTACGGCATGGGAAGTCGGGTAACGGCGTTGGCTTTCAGCCCAGATGGTAAAAAAATCCTGACTGGAAACGTAGCTGGGGTCATTTATCTGTGGTCTTTTGAGAATGACAAAATAATTGAACATACTGGCGTTTCGGTCGTTGGCCGTCACAATTCATCCGTGAGTGATATTGTCTTTTCACCCAACGGCGATTTGGTGGCCACGAGCAGTTTCGATTGGTCGGTGCATTTATTCAATTACGATGAAATCACCCGTCAGCAACAACCTATTGTCATTGCTGATTTTCCTAATTGGGTAACGGGTGTGCGATTTACCAAAGACAGCAAGACATTGATTGCCTACGGAGCCGATAAGACCGTGCGACTTTGGGATATAAACATCCGCGATCTTTATAACGAAGCCTTGAAAAAAATCACTCGCAATTTGACGATTGAGGAATGGAATAAATACGTGGGGAAGGATATCGAATACGCGAAAATTTTGACAGAGGTGAAGTAACCTATTTAACGAAAATGACCTGTGGCATGGGAAAATATCTACAATTATTCAGAATAATAGTAACGGTGGCGGTGTGTTTTCAAGCGGCTTTTTCGTACGGGCAATCGTGCGATGAGTCCGTGAACATACCAGATGCCGAAAAGAAATATGCTACCGGCAATTTTGATGATGTATTTGGACTTCTGATACCGTGTTTAACAACCGGCTTCTCTTCCGATGCCAAAGTGCAGGCGCACAAGATATTGGCCATGACCTATTTGGCCTTGGATTCGACCCGACAAGCAGCGGAGGCTATCCAAAATATTTTGACACTCAACCCCAATTTTGACCCCGACTTTTTGGCTTCTCCGCAATTCAGGGAGCTTTTTGTCCGCATTAAAGATTCTCAGGAACGCATTGTTCAGATTACATCCGTATCCAAAAGGGCGGAAAATGTGCTGAAGGTTCCGGCCACGGTAATCGTTATTACCGAGAAAGATTTTATCAAACGCGGGTATCAAAACTTAGAACAACTCCTGCACGATTTATCAGGATTTGACATTGCCAAAGGCAATGGCCCCGGCTATTCCAATTTCTACACCCGGGGCTATCGCTCTACTTCCAACGACCGGATGCTGATGCTTATTGATGGAGTGGAAGAAAATGATTTAGCGTCGGATAACATTCCCATTTCGCGCCAATACCCACTTTCGGAGGTGGAACGGGTCGAGGTTGTGTATGGCCCTGCCTCTACTCTATACGGAAATAATGCCTTCACGGGGGTGATTAACATTATTACCAAAAAATACCGGGAGATTATAGATGGTAACAGTAAAGTTCGGTTCAATGGCCAAACAAGGTACGGCACCTGGAACACTCGGTATTTTGACGGAACGGTAGCTGTCAAAATCAAAGAAGATGTCGCCGTTTCCGTCACCGGGCGCCTGTTTGAATCCAATGAAATGAATCTGTCGAAATACCCGGAATGGAACTTTGATGCACGTACCCCTACGGACTACGGCAGTCGATTGGATAGAACAGAGACCGACGCCGTAAATTACATCAATAGTACCCAATTACTGACCAAATACCCCAACTCTGATTTATTCAATATCGAATATGCCAACGGGATTCCAACCGCGTTACGCCTTACTGCTAAAGGAGCCGAAAAAGCCGCTGGGTTGGACAATCGACTTTTTAACAGCACTGCCTTTGGTCAACCCGTTGAATTCAATGATTTTTCTAAGGATTGGTACCTGAAAACGAAAATTGAATTTAAGGAATTTACGATTGCCGTTACGAACTGGAAAACCGACGAAGGCGCTTTGCCTTGGTACACTAATTTGTCCCGAATCAGTACCTCCGAATTGGCTCGGTGGATTACTTATTACCGAAGTTTTGCCGTTACCTATAACAAAGTAATCAATGATAAATTTCAGATTCTTAACCTTTCCTCTTACCGCCTGCACGAAATAGACGGAGGGACTAATCTGCCCTCTTACCGGGGTTATTACAACAAAGGCCTGGGGATTGCTGACTTGGCCGCGGGCACTGGACCTACCTACTCTACTACCTATAATTACCGCGTTTCCAACCAATTTCGAAACGAATTTAGGGCCCTTTGGAGCCCTTTGCTCAACTTGGACATTAACGGCGGCATAGAATACCGTAACAGTATTATTCAGGGAAATTATGTTGCCTCCGGCGTGGGCAATCCCAATCCCGAAGAACTGGGATTGCCGGTTAATATTAATTTTCCGGGGGGGAATAATTTCCGGGTTTTTGATATAGGAATCTACGCGCAGGCTACGTATCGTTATACCGAATCGCTCAGTTTGGTCGGTGGATTACGGGTTGACAATAACCGCGTCAGAAAGAGCGGCGGGTACGGAATGGCAGCAAACCCCAGATTATCGGCCATTTACAGTAAGGGGAATTTTATTTTTAAGGTTATTTATGCCGAAGCCTTCAAAGATGCTTCGTACCTTCAAAAATACGCTACTACGGCCGACCGACTCTTAAACAACCCGACCCTGCAACCCGAAAAAGTGCGAAATGTAGAATTCAGCTTGTATTACAAGCCTATGAAGGATGTAAATATTTCGATTGCGGCCTATCGCGCCAATTACAGCAATGCGGTAGGGCTGGCTTCGGTCATAATGGAAAACGGCACCAAGACCAGTCAGTTTCAAGGCATTGGTCGTCAGCGGATTTGGGGGATTCAGGCAGAAGCAAATTATCAAAAAGAGAGACTCAACGTATGGAGCAATTTTACCTACACCAATCCACTCGATTTAACTTCCGATTTGCGTATCAGTGATATCGCCGATTTTTCATTTAACATCGGGGCTAATTATCAATTTACTAAAAGCCTGAGGTTGAACTTAACTTCTCATTACGTAGGAGCTCGCAAAACTGGCGCGGGTACGTATGGCAGCAGAAACCCGATTCAATTGTTTGACCCTTATTTTATCGTGGATGGCGCTTTGACCTACCACGATGTCATCAAAGGCGTATCGTTGCAAGCAACAAGCTATAATTTATTAAACAAAGAATATTTTGTGCCCGGCATTCGCGAAGCTGACAATATTGTGGGAGCATCCCGGTTTCCGCAGGAGCGTCGTAATTTTTCGTTTGGCGTTTTATTTGATATCAAGTAGATGAATATGAGTACTTTACCCAATGTGATTGATGTATTGGCGATGGAAAAGCACAAGACCACATTATTGCCCGATGGATTTGAACTCTCAGCAGGGCATTCTCCTGACTTGATAGAGGAAGTCGGCCGATTTAGAATCAAGGCTTGGCGGAATGAGAACGGAGTGGACCCGCTTTTTTTTTCAAAAGATGCCTGGATTGACTCATTGGATCAAAATGCCCGTCATTGGATTATTACTAAAAATCGAATCATTGTTGCGGCAGCCCGACTGAGTTTTCATGAGTATGTTGAGGAGGTGCCTTATGCCGATTTTTTACACGAAGAACACTTGCCTATTTTCAGTAGAAGTCCGATTGCGTCCATCAATCGATTGGTAGTAGACCCCATGTTTCGAGGAAGAGGTTTTTCCAAAATTCTGGACAATGAACGGATAAAGGCCGCATCGCAGCACGGATCAAAAGTGATAATTGCCTTTCCTCAGTTGTCTCGTTTGAATTCACTGGAAAAACTTGGGTTTTCGTTGATTTCTCAACTTAAAAACATTCCTGAAATGCCCGAACGGCCCTTTTTTCTAATGAAATTAGATTTGTAAAGCATTTTTTGGTGATTTATTTTTTGCCCTTTGCCTATTTTCCTTAAACTAATCCCATTGAATGATTAAAAAACAGGAAATATTTGACCTCCTCAATCTGAAACAGGGCGATATTGCTGTTGTCAGACCTTTCATGTTGTACTCCTTTTTTATGGGGGGAGCGGTAGCTATTTTTTATACGGCTACCATGTCACTGTTTCTGGATAGTTTTGACCGAACGATGCTTCCCAAATCGTACATTGTCAGTGGAATCATTGTCTATGTATTGGGGTATGCAGTCTCTAAATTTCAAAAACGGGTCTATTTTTCAAAAATCTCCCTTTCCTTGATTCTGTTTCTGATTGCATCGGTTATTATTCTGCTTATTGTGCATTTTGTGACTGGTAATAAATGGGTTTATTTTTTCCTTTTCATTTGGAATCGGGTCTTTGTTTTTGTCAATGGTCTTTCGTTTTGGGCGATTGTTTCCCGGATTTTCAATCATGAACAAGCCCGGCGACTCATCAGCTTCATTACGACGGGGGACGTCGTTTCCTCCATTTTAAGTTATCTGTCAGTGCCTTTGCTGTTGCGTTTTACCACCACACACGGCCTGCTCTATGTTTCGCTGGGAGCGTTGATGATTTGTGTAGTATTGTCCATCCTTATTTCAAAAAAATACAATTCGGAGCTCTCCGTTGTAGCCCATTCACACGAGGGAAGGGAGGATAAAAACTGGAAATATTTTTTTAAAACGCCTTATTATACGGCGATTTTTCTACTGGCGATTTTGCCCGTTTTCGGCTTGTTTTATGTAGAATATGTCTTTGCCATTGAGTCAAAAAGTGTGTTTCCGGATAAAGAATTGCTGGCAGGTTTTTTAGGGGTATTTTTCAGTATGTGTGCGGAAATTGAATTGTTTATTAAGTTCTTTTTGTACGGACGCATCATTGAAAAATACGGCCTGAAATTGGGATTGGTCATTTTACCCCTGTCCCTGACCGTCTTCTTTGCCTTTGCAGCCATGTATGGGTCCTTTTACGGCGCCACCTACGTGTTTTTCGCGTTCATTGTCATGAGCCGGTTTTTTATGAGTGCTTTGCGAAAATCAATCAGTGAACCCTCCTTTCAGTTGTTGTTTCAACCCATTGAGCCCGTAGAAAGATTGGAGTTGCAAAGTCGAATAGAAGGAGGACCAAAAGCCATCGGCAGCATTTTGGCCGGGGTTTTTCTGCTTGCTCTTACCTATTTCACGTTTATTGATACCATTTACCTTTCCTATATTTTTCTCTTTATTTTGGTGGGATGGGTTTGGATTGCCTTAACTACTCAAACGCTTTATCGGAATACGTTGAGAAATGTATTGGCCGGTACCAATACATTTTTGAAAAAACGTCGCAGGCAGGTAGAAGACGAACTCTTACCGACGGTGGAAGAAGTAGTGCTGGAGATGCCTGTAAAACGCCTTGATTTTGAGTCTATTATCAAAATGGCTCAATCAAAAGACCCCGATGAACGATTGCAGGCGGTGTATTTGCTGGGAAAATCGGGACGCTATTTTGCGTTTAAATACTTGGAAGAACTTCTCCATGACAAAAATCATCATGTAAAACGGGCTGCTATTCTGGCATCAGGCTCGGTTCGGAAAAATGAGCTTTGGCCTCATTTGTTTAACAGCCTTTCGTCCAAATATTATAAACAACCCGTGGTTTTGGCGCTTGCGGAAATTGGTGAGCCGGTGATTCCCGACCTCGAACGCTTTTTTAATCGTCTGGAAAACGACCGCGCTTCTCAATTGAAAATTATTTGCGTGATTGAGTGCATCAACAGTAATGCATCCATCAAATTTTTAAGAGCCAAAATGAATCACCCTGACCCACATATTCGAGATCGGGTATATGAGGCTTTGAAAAAATTGCATTACCGGGCTACTGTGCTGGAACGCCCTCATATCACGGCCGAAATAGACGAAAAAGCGGCTTTAATGGTCTGGCTGATGGCTGCTCAAAAGGATTTGACTGGACAACCCGAGACTGAGCAATTGGTAGAAGCATTGGAGGAAGAAAGCTATCAGACCACTCCTAAGCTTTTCAATCTATTGGCAATTTTGAACGGCGACCAAGGGTTTGATTTGATCAAAGAAATGTACGAAAACAAAAGCCCGGAGACACGCGGCTTTTTGCAGGAAATCTTCAATATGGCACTTACGGAAGATATGCGGGTAAAGCTGATGCCTCTTTTTGATGACTTACCTCTTTCGGACAAATTGCAAAAGTGCCAGGAGAATTACCCACAACAACATTTATCGGTTGAAGACCGGATCGTGGACATTGTTAACAAAGATTTTTCCCAAATTTCGAGCTCACTCAAAGCGGTAGGAATTCAAAATCTCTTGGATTTTCCGGAATCTGAATACGAATATTTGCTGGTTGCTTGTGCCAATTCGGGGGTGGAAATTATTGCTGAAACTGCTCTGTATGTGTTGAAAAAGCTATATCCAGACGCTTTGGCTGATTTTAAAGAAATCGCCCAGTTTCGGGAAGTGACTCAGGAGATAGAGTATTGTCATACGATTGAAAACAGTGTGGATGGGGAGGAGTTGTTAGTCAATAAATTGAAATCAGTACGAAAGATAGAGTTATTGGCAAAGTTACCTCCCGACTCCCTTATCCCGGTGGCAGCTACCTTGCGATCGTTTCGTCTAAACCAAGGAGATGTTGTTGAGCTGAATTCGTATTGTGTGGACGGAATCCCTTTTCTGATTGTATCATACGGAACTATCGAACTCATCGAAACCGATGGTACCACCCATCCCGTAGGAGAGTGGGACTATTGGTATCATGCCCCTGAGCCGCCGCCCACTACGAAGTTAGAGTCTATCAGAGCCTTATCCAATGCCGAAATTATACTTTTAGACCCCTATTTAATTTATAACCTAATCGCCGATATCTTTTCTCACCGAGAAGAACGGGCCTTAGCGGCCTGATTCTGAAGTGTAATGAGCTATTTTTTTGAATTAATGAAAAACAAATTGTCAACGTACCAACAACCGAAGAGGTATAAGCAAGCGTCAGTTTTTGTACGTGGCTGGTTTGCATTGCTTGCGGTACTGCTGTGGGGTGGGGGAGCATGGGGACAAAGCAATAAAAAAAAAAAAAAAAAAGGGATTCCACTCAGTAAGATGTACAATCCCAAAGAATACAATGCTCATGGTCAGAACTTTGCAGTGGCGCAGGACCAACGGGGATTGATGTATTTTGGAAATTTTGCGGGCGTACTTGAATACGACGGGGTTTCGTGGCGAACCATCCCAACCGGAACCATCACCAAAGTGTCCGCTTTGTGCGTGAGTAAATTTGGACGGGTGTTTGTGGGAGCAAAAGGGGAATTCGGGTATTTGAAACCTGATAGCACCGGAACCCTTGGTTTTGAAGGCCTCAGTAAAGATGTGAAAGCTGAGTTTGGGCAAATATTGACTGTTTTTCAAACAGAGGCAGGGATTTATTTTGTGGCTCAACATCATATTTTTCTGTTAGACTCAAAGGGTGTCAAGGAATTTCAGGTAGGCGGTACTATTTTGTCTTCCTTTTATGCCAATCAGAAAATCATTGTTTTGTTGAAAGACGGAGGTCCCCATTTTTTTGAGGGACAAAGATTGGTACCCATAGAAAAGGCCCCTCTGACACCCGTTATTTTTGATATGACTGCCGTATTTCCAACTGCAGACGGCCAATTGTTACTCCTTACCAGCAGTCAGGGATTATTCAAATTAGCAAATAATACCATTCGTACGTTTGATTGCCCGGTCAATAGCTATTTGATTGCGAATCAGACTACGGCGGGACAGGTGTTGGAAAATGGTAATTTGGCCATTGGAACGCTCAAAGAAGGAGTTGTGGTAATAACTCCCAACGGGCAAATTGTCAATCGAATCAAAGACAATGATTATTTGCAGGATATGCAGGTCAATGCTATGTTCTGCGATCGGGAAGGAGCCTTGTGGTTAGCGCTGAATAACGGGATTGTATCCATCGATATATCTTCGCCCATTGAGCGATTCAATGAGTTTTCAAATCTTAAAGGAGAAGTGAAAGGCATTGCAAGAGCCAACGGACGGTTGTACGTAGGAACCCTTAACGGTCTTTTTTCCCTCAAAGATTTTACCGTAAATCCCATTCCAGCGGTCAATGCCAGTTGTTTTGATTTGGAAGTCGTGGGAGGAGCCCTGTTTGTGGCAACCAATAAAGGTTTGGTGCAGGTCTCAGAAAGCGGTGTTCAAAAAATCACTCCTTTTTACACGCTATGTCTTCAGGCATCGAGAGTGAATCCTTTTCATTTATACGTGGGCCAGCAAAGTGGGCTCGGTATGATAAACATGAAAAATGGAAAAGGCGGAGAGTACCGATTGATTGGAGCCATCAACGAGCAAATCATGGGCATTGCGGAAGACGCCGATGGCACGATTTGGCTCGAAACCCTGTCGGATGGACTTTTTAAAGTGAATGCGAAAACCTACGAAGTGAAAAAGTATGCTGCCAAGGAAGGTTTGCCGCCAATGTCGTACAACCGTGTCACCTATACATCGCAGGGATTGATTGCTTATAATCAAAAAGGAACGTTTAGATACGATAATCAAAAAGACCGATTTGAACCTTACAATCTTTTTCAAACCGAAAACTCCTCTACCGTTTACTGGAAAGGAAATATCGTAGAAGACGATAAAGGGAATATTTGGACGACTCAGGGAGATGAAAAAATGGTGACGGCTTACCTTAAAACAGGGCAGGACAAAAAACCGTACCGAAAACTTACCTCGTCTTTTTTACCCATTGCCGATATTCCTTTGAACGTCATTTACCCCGATAACAATAATTTGATTTGGTTTGGCGGTCCGGAAGGGGTCATTCGGTATGACCTTACCATGAGCCGAGATTATCAGCGTACGTATGCGGCTTTGATTCGGAAAGTGACCATAAAAGGAGAAAATGTACTTTACAACGGGTATCCGACTGATACCGCCGCTGCAAAGTCTGACTTGGCGGTTCAGGAAATAGATTTGGACTATCAAAATAATAACATTCGATTTGAATTCTCGGCTCCCAATTACCACGCAAGCGAGGTATTGGTGTTTCAATACTATCTCGAAAATTTTGATAAGGCTTGGTCAGAGTGGACATCGCAGTCGCAAAAAGAATATACCCACCTGCCGTCCGGCGATTATCGGTTTCGAGTAAAAGCAAAAAATATTTACGGGATACAAAGCGAAGAGGCCATCGTACAATTTACCGTGCAGACGCCCCTGTACTTAAAGTGGTGGGCTATCTTGCTGTATTTTATTTTGTTCAGTGCCATTATCTATTACGCAGTCCGGTGGCGATTGCGGGTGTTGGAACGTGAAAAAATGGAATTGGAAAATCTCATCAAAGAGCGTACCGAAGAAGTGGTGAGCCAGAAAGTCGAGCTCGAAAAGCAATCGAAAGAACTGACGACCAAAAACGACCAACTCGAAAAGATTGACATCATCGTGCAGGCGATTAATGCCGAAATCAATTTCGCCAATCTGTTTCAAACCGTATTGACGCGCCTGAAAATCATCCGAAACATGGACAATGCGAGCGCGTTGATTTTTGATAAGGAAACCAACAGCTTTCGGTTCAAAGCACTGTACGGTTCCAATGCGCTAGGGTTGGTCGCCTCCGTTGAGTTGAGTCACGAAGAAGCCGAAAACCGCTATTTGTACGAAGCCCTCGAAGTATACGAAGATATCTATTTCAAAAATGACATTAAATACGATAAACTGAACAATGCGGTAGATCAATTGATGACTCCGAAGTCAATGATTGCGATTGTTATCAAAGTCGATAGTCAAATCGAAGGTTTTATTACGCTCGAAAACTGCGCCCGTTCCAATGCATTTGATCAGCGAGATTTCAACATGATCAAAAACCTGAAAGAACACTTGATTGCGGCCTACATTAAAACCCGGATATTAGAAAACCTTGAAAAAACGCTTACCAATTTAAAAGACACCCAGGAAGAATTAATCAGGCAGGAAAGACTGGCTTCGGTCGGACAATTAACCAAAGGGATTGTCGACCGTATTTTGAATCCCCTCAACTACATCAACAATTTTTCGGAGTCATCAAAACTGTTGGTAGATGAGTTGAATGAAATGATTTCAAAAAATGAGAATTCGGTAGCGGATGAAATCAAAGATGATTTGTACGATGTACTGGATTTGATCAAAAACAGTGTTTCAAAAATCTATGACCATGGCAACAGTACCACGCGCATTGTAAAAGACATGCAGAAGTTGCTGAAAGAAAAATCAAGCGACTTTTTTGAAACCGACCTCAACGCGTTTGTAGAAAGCCGGGCAAAAACCGCACTGCATGATTTTCAGGTAAACAATAAGGATTTTAACGGAGATTTAGTATTCAATTTGGAAAAGGAATCGGTCAAAACCAAGATTTTGCCGCCTGAACTGGGTGATGTGATTTTGAGTCTTCTGGACAATTCTTTTTACACGATTTATGAGAAAGGTAAGCTTAGTAAAACGTTTTCTCCACAGGTGCAGGTGTCTACTGAATTAGTGAAAGATGAAATTTACTTAAAAATAAAAGACAATGGCAAAGGCATTCCGCGACGTGATTTAGAGAGACTTTTTAGCCCGTTTTTTACCACTAAGCCTACTTCCAAAGGCACTGGCTTAGGGTTATTTATGAGTAAAGACATTATTGAAATGCACAAAGGTAAAATTGAAATTTATTCCAAAGAGGGCGAATTTACGGAGGTAGTGATTGTTTTGCCAACGGTAAATAAGTTTCCTTCCTAATCACGAAACGTACATGGAAAAAGCTAACAAATTGATAGACGGGGAACAAAGCGATGCTTTGCTCCAACAAAAAGATGGGCAGCCAAATGAAGAGTTGGATGAGTTCAAAGAGCGTTTTGTGCAAATCAACAAATTGGCTGAAATCGGTCAGTTAACGGCGGGGATACTTCACGAAATTCAGAATCCACTCAATTTTATCAATAATTTTTCCCGACTTTCGGTCGATTTAGTGGGTGAAATAAAAGAAATTTTGGAGAAAAAACAGGGACAGCCGCTTACAGAAGATGAACAGGAAGACCTTCTTTTTTTGCTCAATAAATTAGAAGGGGTTAATACGAAGGTAGGCGAAAACGGGGGGCGTATCGGGCGAATAATTCAAAGCATGTTGGCCCAGACCCGATCGGAAAACAAAACGGTTCAATTTGAGCCGGTCGATCTGAATCAGCTTTTGGAAGAGTTTACCAAACTGGCGTATCAGGGAATCAGGGGAGAAGATCGTTCTTTCAACGTATCCTTTCTTTTTCAACTGGACCCGGCCGTGGGTCTGGTCAAATTGGCAGCTACTGAAATAAGCCGGGTGGTGTTGAATTTGGTCAACAATGCCTGCTACGCCATCAATGAAAAGCGTAAATTGGCGCTGGAGGGCTATACCCCGCAACTTGCCGTGAGTGCAGTGAGATTAACTGATCTGATTGAAATCAAAATCAGGGATAATGGGATGGGCATTCCGGATGCGGTCAAAGAAAAAATATTTACCCTTTTTTTTACAACCAAGCCCGTCGGCAAAGGTTCCGGCTTGGGATTGGCCTTGAGTCGAGACATTGTTACGGTCATGCACAAAGGTCACTTGAGTGTAGTCTCTGAACCCGGAAATTTTACCGAATTTACCATTCAATTACCCCTTAATTTATAAAAAGAACTTTATCTTTAATGATTAAATGACATAACCTACCTGTTGATTTAAAAAGTTAAGAAAACTCACCCCAAATTAAAACGACGATGAGCATCAAGATACTCAGTATGGATGATGAATTGGACATGGAAATGTTAATTCAGACCCGATTCAGAAAACAAATACGGGAAAAAAGATTTGAATTTATTTTTGTGCACAATGGCTTTGAAGCATTGGAAGCCATTGAAGCCAACAACGATATTGACATTGTACTTTCGGATATTAACATGCCCGAAATGGATGGTTTGACATTCTTGTCAAAACTGAACGAAATGAATAAAGCGCGACTGAAAGCAGTGATGGTGTCGGCCCACGGCGACATGGACAATATTCGCCGGGCCATGAACTTAGGTGCTTTTGATTTTATTAACAAACCCATCAATTTCGAAGACTTAGAGATTACCATCGATAAAACGGTGGGGTATATCGAAATGATTAATCAGCATCAGAAAGAGCGCGATCAATTGGTCTCGATCCAGAATGATTTGTTGATAGCCCGCGATATTCAGCAGGCGATGCTGCCCAAGATTTTTCCTCCCTTCCCGCAACGAAAAGATCTGGATTTACATGGTTTTCTGGAACCGGCAAAGTCAGTAGGCGGGGATTTGTTCGATTTCTTTATGATGGATGAAGATCACCTGTTTTTTATCATTGGTGATGTCTCTGATAAAGGCGTGCCGGCCTGTATGTTCATGGCCATTACGAAAGCCATCTTCAAAACCCACTTTTTACACCGGAGTTTTGAAAATATTGCCGAAGAAGTAAAGCAGGTCAACGCATTTTTATCAGAAGACAACGACTCCTTTATGTTTGTAACTGCGTTTGTTGGAATATTGGATTTGAAGACCGGTGTGGTGGAATACGTAGATGCCGGCCACGAGCCTCCTTTCATTATGAGAAAAGGTAAAGGAGTGGAAATCGTGAAAAAAACGATGGGAATGGCCTTGGGCATTGATCCTACGTTTGATTATCACTCGCAGCAACTTACCCTTCAACCGGGAGATACGCTGTTTCTATACACCGACGGAGTTCCGGATGCCAACAATGCGGCGGGGGAACGTTTTGGTCTCAAAAACGCGGAACAAATCCTGACTTCGTTCATTAATGATGAATCTCCCCGCGAAATCAATTCCGTAATCCGGGTACAATTAAAAGAGTTTATTGGCGAAAATGCTCAGTTTGACGACATTACAACCCTTACCATTCAGTACTACGGGGATGTAAAGTAAATCCCGGAAAAGGTAAAA
The DNA here is from genome assembly GCF_027484545.1 of Runella sp. Classification (GTDB taxonomy): domain Bacteria; phylum Bacteroidota; class Bacteroidia; order Cytophagales; family Spirosomataceae; genus Runella. The sequence goes on from NZ_JAIXST010000056.1 coordinate 29,011, forward strand.
ATCGGTAAGCAATTTATCAATTATCAGTAAGCGGTCATCTATTTAGGATGACCGCTTTATTTTTTAATGGGTGAGTTGAACCTTCCGGCTGTCTTCTGAATTCTACCTTTAAATAATTAAAAATCCTAAATCGCACTCTTTGATGGTAGGTTTTAATCAAATTAACTTAATTTTGACTTAGTACTTAGATAAAGGGGAAAAACCTCAGGAAGCATACTCAGACCATACGTTAGAAAAATTATATTTTCAGTATCCAAATGGATAAAACCCGAATACTCATTGTAGAAGATGACCCAATTATTGCTGCCGACCTCGAAGACCGCCTACTGGAAATAGGATATTCTGTAATAGGGCCCTACGACCAAGGGGAGGAAGCTTTTGAAGTAATTAAGAAGGAAGTGCCAGATTTAGTGATTATGGATGTTCAGTTGGCCGGTAAATGGGATGGAATAGAAACGGTACGCCAAATCGATAAAGTAGTTCAGTTACCTATTATTTTTCTGACGGATAATACCGACGAATCTACTTTTATAAGAGCCAAAAGTAGGTACCCGGCCGCTTTTTTATCAAAACCTTTTCGTGGAAGAGATTTAAAACATGCCATTGAATTAGCGATAAGTCAGTCGTCTCAGGAAAATAAAAAACTCACCACGGCTCCTGAAAATGAAAATACGTTCATCCTTCACGATCGAGTATTTGTCAAAACCAAAGACCGGATGGAACGGTTGTTTTATCAGGATATTCTGTGGATAGAAGCCGATGATTATTATTGTAAAGTTTGTACGAAAAATCGGGAGATTCAGATTTTACAAACGCTCGGGAAATTCAATGAAACCCTGAAAAATCTACCAGAGTTTCTGCGGGTTCATCGCTCCTTTATTGTAAATTTGAAACATGTGGAGCAAATTGGAGATTTGTATTTGCACATTGCTAAAAAACAAATTCCCGTCAGTAAATCCATCAGAGAAGAAATAATGGGTCGTATAAAAAAAATAAGCTGATCCCGTGAAAAATGTATTTCTGCTTCAATTGTTTTTAATAGTAGTATCCTGCCCTGTTTTCTCTCAGAAGGCAGGATTGGACAGTTTATTGAAAGTAGTCAAGAATTTACCTGATGATACGGTTAAAATAAGAAGATTATATCAATTGTCAGAGGCGTACAGCAGCTTTGATTTGAAGCAGGAAAAGGTACTTTTGCACCAATCGTATCATCTTGCAAAACAAGTAAATGCGGAAACCCGGATACCAGAATTGGAAATGGGTATTGGTCGCTCAAGTGCAAACCTAAGCCAGCCAGATTCTGCCTTGTTTTACTTCAATAAAGCGCTTCAGGGGTTCGAAAATCAGAACAATCAAAAATCCATTGCTAAAGTTTACAGCAAAATCAGGTGGGTTTATAATTACCTCGGAGATTTTGAAAAAGCTCTGAGATATGCGTTTAAAGCCCTCGAAATTTACCGAAAATTCAACGATTCCGTCGGTTTGGCAAGTGTATACAGTGATATTTCGGTCATTTTTTACTCACAGCAAAAGTTTGAAGATGCGGCAAACTACGCTCAGAAAGCGTATGACCTTCAGAAGAAACAAAACCTTTTAGATAATCTTGCCTATTCGGCACAATCACTCGGCGATGCCTGGCTTCAATTGGGAGACTATCCTAAAGCCCTGAATTTTCAGAATGAAGGCTTGGCAATTCGGCGTAAATTATCTTCTGAAATTGATGTAGCGCTTTCGCTGAATAGCCGTGCTAATGTTTATAAATACTTGAAACGTTACGATCGGGCACTGGACGATTATCGTGAAAGTTTAAAAATTGCCCGGAAAGCGGGTTTTACTGGGTTAGTGCTTTCCTGCCTTGGTAACATTGGACATGTCTATAATCTGGTAGGGAAATACAATAAAGCGTTGCCCTATCATTTTGAGAATCGGAGATTGATAAGGCAAACGCAGCAATTGGATAAGGCGGTCGAAAATTATCAGTTACTTGCAGAAGCCTATGGAGCTATCAGCAAATATGATTCAGCGTATTACTTCCAAAAATTGACGACAATTATGGGAGACAGCTTGCTGAATGAGCAGAACAATCTCCAAATGGCAAGACTGAAAACTCAGTTTGAAACCGAACAGAAAGAAGAGGAAATTAAGCGACAGCGTGATTTATTGGAAGAGGATCATAATAAGCTTTGGGCTTTAACTATTTTTCTGGCCCTCACCTTGTTGGTGGGGGCCATGTTGTTTATTCTGATCCGGACATTGCGAAAACGCAATCAGGAAAAAGAATACCTGATCAAAGAAATTCACCACCGAGTCAAAAATAACTTGCAGGTTCTGGCGAGTTTGCTTCATCTACAGGGACGCTATATAAAGGATGAGGCGGCATTGGACGCTGTTCGGGAGGGACAAAGTCGGGTGGAAGCCATGGGGTTGATTCACCAAAAACTGTACATGGGAGAGAATGTAGCGGCTGTTGATATGGTCGATTACATTCATAATCTTGGAAATTCATTGCTTGATTCTTACGGATTATCTGATGATGATCGAATTCAAATTAGCTATAACCTTCAGCCGCTTCAGCTTGATGTAGATACGGCAATTCCTATTGGTTTGATTATCAATGAATTGGTGACAAATTCGTTGAAGTACGCATTCCCCGACAGGCGTTCAGGAATCATACAAATAGCGCTGTGTGAAGATGCTTCAAAAAAACTTTGCCTTCAGGTAAACGACGATGGAGTAGGGCGGCATCAAGCCCCTGAGTTAAAAAACAGCACTTCGTTTGGCACCAATCTCGTCAAAATTTTAAGCAAAAAATTAAAAGGGAGTTCACAGGTTTTGGAAACTACCCATGGCTATGCTACCTTGATTCGATTTGAACGTTATAAATTGGCTTAGTCCGAATGACAAATGAGCGAATGACGAGTTACGAATCTCTGCCCTTGTCTGTGTCTCCACATACAACCTTTGTTTCGTTTAAATCAATGCAGAATCCTTCATTATAAATTGCTTGAAAGAAATATTTACTAGGCAGAATATTTTCAAAATTGAAAAAAGTTTGTAAAATTGAATAATTGTTTGAAAATATAGTAAAATAATGAGTTGTTGTAAGGTTTAAGCACGTTAAATGAAAACTTTTCTGCTTATTCTCTTTTCGCTTTGTTGGGGATTGTCTTCTAATTCTCAGGAAAAAAATGTCTATAATTACTTTGTGCAGGTCATTAAAACACCTGACAGCAATACGAAAATAGAAATCAATAAAAAAGGCGATACGGTTTTAGTCGCGTATTATAATACCCAAGATTTAATAAATCGCACAAATCAAGAGTTTGTAAAAGTCTATAAAGGCACTCCTTTTTTTAAAAACGGTTGGTATAAAGGAGTACTTTTGACCGATAACGGGGCGAGTTTAAATTTTACAATGGCTTACAATGTTCAGAAGGATGAAGTATATATGGTGAATAATCCTACTGAAAGTGCTGTTTCTATAAAACCCATTGGATTCTCCATGGAAGGCCATACTTTCAGGCAATTCAAAGACAGGTATTACGAATCCATTTATGAAGGCAAAAGCCTGATTCTGAAAGAACATCAATGTTTGCTGCAACTCAACAGGCCCATTCAAAAAACGGGCTACGAATCAGAAGGAGGCGAAAATGAGTATGAAGGCGAATTTATAAAATCAGTAAAATATTACCTTATCAATGAGGGGAAATTTAAAGAAATACCCTTGAGCAAACGCATTTTTAGATTATTTGGTGAGCATGGCAAAACAGTGGAAGCGTTTGCAAAGACAAAAGAACTAAGCCCCAATAACGAAGGTAGTTTAATTGCGTTATTTAAATATTTTGAGTCTCTCTGATAATTTTTTAAATCGAATATCGTTACCATAAAGTTCAATTTAACCAAATTTTAAGCCAAAGATGAAAAATTCAGTATTCGCCCTCTTTTTGTCACTTATTGCACTCAATTTTGCCTGCAGCCAAAATCCCCCTGCCAGTCCCCATACGACAGTCGACGGGAAAGATGTTAAAATAACGTTTGGTCAACCTTCTAAAAAAGGACGGGTTATTTTTGGAGCTGAAGGGAGCCAAAGCCTTGAAAAATACGGTAAAGTATGGCGTACAGGTGCCGACGAAGCCACCGTTATTACCTTCAAAAAAGATGGTATGTTTGGCGGGAAAGCCGTAAAAGCAGGTGAATATAGCCTATTTACAATTCCGGGTGAGAAAGAATGGGTGGTTATTCTCAACAGCGAACCAAAACAGTGGGGTGCTTATAACTACAAGCAGGACAAAGACGTTTTGCGTGTAACAGTGCCTGCAGTTACAAACAAAGAATCGGCAGAGAAGTTGAATTTTAAAGTGGGAGACAATGCGCTTGTATTTGCATGGGATACTTCAGGTTTCTCCGTCCCGTTGAAATTCTAAAATTTTTGTATTAAATGCTTGAAGCCTGACCCTTAAGTCAGGCTTTTTTTGTAATAAATAACAGGGATTAGGATTCGTAAGCAAGTTTTTTAGCCATTGGAGCAATAAATTTTGATGTTAGAAGTCTTTAGTAAAATATCTGAACCTTATTTACTTATAATTATGCCCACTTCCCGCCGCCAAGCCCTTGCTGTACTTGCCTCTACTGCCGGAGCAAGCCTTTTGCCCGAAACTTCAACTGCCGCTGTAAAATCACCTTCTTTTGTTCCATGCCTCAATATGAGCACCATTCGGGGGCAAAAGTTAGGATTTGTGAAAGAATTGGAAACGGCTTCCAAAGCGGGTTTTCGCTCCGTTGAAGTTTGGATGGAGACACTTCAGGAGTTTGTGAAAAGTGGAAATACGCCTGCTCAAGCCCGAAAAATTGCGGATGACTTAGGTATTAAAATCGAAAATGCCATCGGTTTTGCCGCCTGGATTGTTGATGATGAAACAGCTCGCACCAAAGGCGTTGACCAGCTCAAACGGGAGATGGAACTGTTGGCCCAAGTGGGATGTATGCGGGTGGCTACGCCGCCTGTCGGTGCACAATCCCCCCAATCGCCTCGTATTGACCTGCTTAAAGCCGCAGAGCGTTACCGAACTATTCTCGAAATCAGTGACCAAACCGGCGTCATTCCCCAGTTGGAACTGTGGGGGTTTTCTAAAAACCTTAATCTTTTGAGCGAGGTCATGTACGTAGCCATTCAAAGCGGTCACCCGTCGGCGCGCTTGCTGTTGGATGTGTATCATCTATACAAAGGTGGCTCCAGTTTAGACAGCCTGAAATTGGTAGGTAAACTTGGGATTGAGATTTTTCACATCAATGATTATGCCGCTGGTTTTCCAAAAGAAACCATTGTCGATGCTGACCGTGTATATCCGGGCGATGGCATTGCACCGATTGGTCAAATCCTGAAAATTATTAAAAATCCGGATCGCCCGATTGTGCTGTCGTTGGAAGTATTTAACAAATCCTACTACGCCCAAGATGCGTTGCAAGTAGCCAAAACAGGCCTTGCAAAAATCAACAAGGTAATTGCTGGAATTTGATTTTAGTGGTAATATAAACCGTTTGCACGATATTTGCGTTAGACATCTAACGACTACGCTAACACCAAACCTGAATGCAGTTTCTTTTTCCGACCTTTTTGTGGAGTTTACTGGCCGTGGCGGTGCCTATCGCCATTCACCTGTTCAACTTCCGGCGTACACGACGCATTTATTTTTCTAACGTATCGCTTTTAAAAAGCGTCGAGATGGAAACCAGTTCGTTCCGACGTCTGAAACAATACCTTATTTTAGCAACGCGTGTACTGGCCCTTGCTGCTTTGGCATTTGCATTTGCTCAGCCGTATTTGCCGAGCCAAAACAAGTCAGGTACCAATGCGCAAAGTGTAACGAGTGCGTACATTGATAATTCGTTTTCGATGCAAAACGAAGAAAATAATCAACGCTACCTGGACATTGCAACGGGAAAGTTGGACCAATTGCTGACGTTGTTTCGGAATGCAACTCGTTTACAACTGCTTACCAATGATTTTGATGCTCAGGAACAGCAACTCACAACCACCGACCGAATCAAAGACCGTCTGACAACGCTTAAACTGTCGCATACACCGCGTACATTACCCAGCGTTTATAAGCGACAAACCAATATTTTGGCCCGTCATGCGGGAAGTGGGAAGAATCAATTGTTTTGGTTTTCTGACTTTCAAAAAAGCACGTCAGGAGACCTTTCCACTATCAAAATTGATTCTACAAACCGACTTTTCATTGTACCTGTACAAGCCAAAGCGACTCAAAACGTGTATGTGGACTCGGTGTGGCTCAATACGCCTTTTGTGAGAGAGTTTCAGAATAACATTTTGTACGTACGTGTCAGCAACGCCGGAAACGACGATGTGCAGAATCTGGTGGTGAAGTTATTTTTGGACGATGTACAGGTTTCAACGGCTCCGGTGAGTTTGGCCCCCAAAGGTTCGGCCACCACCGCTTTCAACTTCACCGTTCGCGGCAAAGGTTTCAAGCGAGGCCGCGTAACTTTCGACGACTTGCCGATAACGTTTGATAACGAATACTTTTTTGTCCTCAATGCTTCTCCTGTCATTCGTGTGTTGCATCTCTATGGTCAAACCAATTCATCCAAGGCTGTAGAGAATGTATTTGACAACGACAGCCTTTTTACCTTACGCAGTCTCAATGCCGGTAATGCGGATATTGGTTTGCTAAAGCAATCTGATTTAGTGGTGCTTGAAAGTGTAGAGCGAGTGGAAGGGGCGATGCGTTCTGAAATAGAGAACTTTGTCCGTCGAGGTGGAAGTGTAATGGTAATCCCGCCTTCCAATCCTGATTTGGCTACTTATGGCGGGTTCTTGTCTGCATTGGGGGTGTCAGGATTACTTGAACGTCCTTCAGAAGAGTCCATTCCTTTGGCCAATCCCGAACGGAATAGTCCTTTCTTCAGTGACGTATTTGAACAATCCATTCGGCAGGAAAATCTCGAATTGCCTGTCTCAAAGCCCGTATGGCAGTGGCAGGCGGGCGGAGCCAAGCTGTTGAATTTGCGGAGCGGTGATGTATTCCTGAGTCAATCTACGGCGCAACGCGGCAAAGTGTATGTATTGGCGAATCCTCTGACGGAGGCCTTTGGTAATTTTGCACAAAATGCTCTTTTTGTTCCCGTTATGTACAAAATTGCGGCGCAAAGCGTCCGTGAACAGCGCACAGCTTATTCATTTGACGAAAATACCATTACGCTAACCGTACCCGAAGCGCCTCAAAATACGATTTATAAGCTTAAAAAAGACAAGATAGAACTGATTCCGGTGCAGCGTCTCAACGGAAACCAACTCATCATTGAACTTCCCAAAAGCAATCAACTGAATGTTGACCAGGAATTGGAGTCGGGCTATTATGAGTTGCAAAAAGACGGGCAAACGCAGCAGTTATTAGCCTTTAACCACGACAATCAGGAATCGCAATTGGACTATTATTCACCCGATGAACTGAGACGAATTTTTGCAAATCAACCCAATGTTCAGATTTTTGATAATGTGGCCGACGGAGATTTTGTGAAAGAATTCCAAAAACAAAATGTGGGCGTTAGCCTTTGGAAATACTTTCTTTGGGCAGCTTTGTTGTTTTTGTTACTGGAGATTTTAGTGATTCGATTTATAAGATAATAATCTTACAAATGTGGGAGGAACTACTCATAATGGGTAAATAATTCCACAATTATTTTGTAGTCATTGATGGGCTATTTTTTTGGAAGTACTCCTAATTTCTAATCATAAACAAACCCGAACAAATGAATAACCTATTCAGAGGATTGCTTGCCGGCTACGGTGCTAAAAAATTGGGAGGCGGTTGCTTCAGTACTGTCCTTATATTTATTGTATTGTGGTATGTATTAGGTCAATGCAATAACTAAAAATAGTAAGTATCCTGACAGGATGATTATTCGGAAACAGGTGGCAAAATATCTTCGTCTTCTAAGATTTGTTGCAGGCAAAACGAATAATCATCAAACAAAGGAATCGTTTCATTCCACTGAAAAATTTCTACAATTCGGTGAGATTTAATAACAATAATTCGGCGTCCTTTGGTCAAAATCCATACAATGCCCTCTACCCCAAAATCTAACAATTGCCCCGATTTCTCCAGGATGTAATCCATCTCCGTACCCGTGGGCGGTTCGTCTTGGTAATCTTTGGGGTCTATTTTTATGTCAACTTCAATGATGAATTTAGGAGGCACGTTGCTGTATTTCTCTGAAAATGGGTCAATAAGTTTGCTTTTTTCTACAATGACAATGTCATTCGACAGGTTTTGCTTGTGGTTCAGATGTAAACCGGCTTCGTTGGTAGGTACCCAATACTGTTTTCTCGGAAGAATGGTTTTCAAATAAAACACAACTGCCTGTACAATAAGTGATTGAAAAATACTGCTACCCATTATTTCTTCTTTTGTTTTAAGCCCTAATAATACCTGTCGATAGCCTCTCCGGTAATAGACTCGACCACCAAACTCTTCATAAATAAGGCTTTCAGGAATTTGCTGCGCTGTCGTTGCCATAGTTGTTGTGCTTTACTTTTCAAATATAAGGATTTTCAAAACTTTGCCATAAAAAACGCCGACAGGTTTTGTCCTGTCGGCGTTTTTATTTCCTTGACTTTTAGATTGAAAGCTTTAATTCATCAGTTTCCCCAATGAATTATCGTATAAATCTTTAGCTTCCGAAGTGGAGATAACGGATTCTTTATCAACGACAAAACCGGTTGAGGTAACTTTTCCAAGTAAGGCGTGAACGGTTTTTAATTCTCCTCCTACTACCTTCTGGAATTCAGCCTGCTTGTCAGGACTGACACTGACTACTACCCGGCTTTGGGATTCACCGAATAAGAAAGCATCTTTGCGGTAATCGTCCATCGTTACTACGTCAAAACCTAATCCGCGAGGCAAGGCTGATTCAGCCAAGGCAATGAACAAACCTCCGTCTGATACATCATGTACTGATTGCACCAATTGCTTGCTGATTAGACTTCCAACGGCTTGTTGTAAATCAAATTCTTCGTTTAAATCAAACGCAGGGGCCGGAGAGGCTTTTAATCCACGATAAGAATAAAGGTATTCGGACGACGCAATGTCATTTTGTGACTGCCCTACGAGATAAATTAAATCCCCTTCGTTTTTGAAATCCAACGTCATTTGGTTCTCAGGGTTTTCAATCAAACCGATCATTCCAATGGTTGGCGTTGGAAATACCGGACCGTCGTCGGATGATTGATTGTAAAAACTTACGTTTCCACCCGTTACCGGCGTTCCGAATTTTTTACAGGCTTTTCCCATTCCCTGTACCGCATTTACAAATTGCCAATATACTTCAGGGACGTAAGGATTACCGAAATTAAGGTTATTGGTAACGGCCAAAGGTTCCGAACCAGTACAGACTAAATTACGGGCCGCTTCGGCTACGGCAATCTGAGCTCCTACAAACGGGTCTGCGTTGACATAACGGGCGTTGCAATCCACCGTCATGGCAATACTTTTTTGATAATGAGGGCGTTCCACATCACGAATTCGGACAACGCCTGCGTCGGAAGGGCGATTGGTCGTGCGATTGGCCGTTCCAACCGTTGAATCATATTGCTCATAGACCCATTTTTTAGAAGCAATGTTAGGGTGTGAAAGCAAATGTTTCGCAACAGCACTCACGCCTGAGGGTGAATTTGTATCAGGAACAGAGTTAATATCAAATTTCTTAAATTCTTGAAAATAAGCCGGCTCACGGTATTCACGGTGATTTTGCGGTGCTCCGCCACCTAATACCAAGTCATGCGCAGGTACGTCAGCAATGATTTCGCCGTGTTGTAAGAAATGCAGGCGACCTCCTTCCACTACTTCTCCAATTTGGGCACAATGCAAATCCCACTTATCAAAAATTCCTTTTATGATGTCTTCTTTGCCTTTTTCAACAACAACCAACATTCGTTCTTGCGACTCTGACAACAAAATTTCCCAGCCTTTCATATTGGCTTGACGAGTGGGAACCTTATCCAGGTCAATAACCATTCCGTGTTCGCCTTTGGCGCTCATTTCAGATGTAGAGCAGATAATTCCTGCCGCACCCATGTCCTGAATACCAATAACATACCCCGTACGAATGATTTCTAAGGAAGCCTCCAACAGTAATTTTTCCATAAAAGGGTCACCAACCTGTACAGCGGGCAGTCTTTCCGAAGATTTTTCTGAAATGTCTTCCGAAGCAAAACTTGCTCCGCCAATACCGTCTTTTCCCGTGGCAGAGCCAACAATAAACACAGGGTTCCCAACGCCATAACTGATGGCTTTCGCTACTTCTCCGACTTTTACAATACCTGCCGAAAAGGCATTAACGAGCGGATTGGTATTGTAACATTCGTCAAAAAATACTTCGCCGCCTACGGTCGGAATACCAAAGGCATTGCCATAATCGCCAATACCTTTCACGACTCCTTTCACAAGCCATTTGGTTTTGGCTAAATCCGGATTGCCGAAGCGAAGGGAGTTCAATTGGGCAATGGGACGAGCACCCATCGTAAAAATATCTCGGTTGATTCCGCCTACCCCCGTTGCCGCTCCCTGATAAGGCTCAAGGGCAGAAGGGTGATTGTGAGATTCAATTTTAAAACTACAGGCCAATCCATCTCCGATGTCTACGAGCCCGGCATTTTCTTCGCCGGCTTTTGCAAGCATACGGTCTGAATCGCGCGGGAGGGTTTTGAGCCAAACAATGGAGTTTTTATAGGAGCAGTGCTCTGACCACATGACTGAGAAAATACTCAGCTCGGTGAAATTAGGCGTACGACCTAATATCTGCTTGATTTGTTCAAATTCTTCGGGAAGAATCCCTAATTTTTTGGCAGTTTCGACGGTTGGGAGTTGTTCGACGTGTTCCACAGAAGGGGGAGTTGTGCGGGGCCGCCCGCGCGGTTGGTGATTTGTGATTGGTAGTTTGTTGTTTTGTAACTAACATATCGTGCTGCAAAGTTAGAACTTTGAGGCCAGAGGCTCAAATCTATTTTTGTAATCTTGAGAAATGGTTGAAAGTATTTCCAGTAATCAAGAGCCATAAATTAATGAAGTAAACATTGCTTTTTACCAATTTTTTAATTTTTGAGCTTTTCATTAAGTATCTCAATTTGCCGTTGTAAACTCTCAATAAGCATATCTTTAGCCTTAAAAAGCTCTTGTTGAAGTTCTTGCATTCTATCATTCCGATTTTGCTGATGCAATATGTTGATATTATCTCCTTGTTCGTTGTGTTGTAGGGCAACAGGAGAGTTTTGCCCCAAAAGTTCCCCTACACCTACGTTCAGATTTTCGGCAATTTTTATTAAAAGATTAGGTTTGAAGCTGTTTATTTTGCAATTTCCAATCCTGTTGAGGGTGGAGACATCCATATCAAGCCTATTAGCAAAATCCTTTGGGCTAATCCCTTTTTCTTCTCTTAGTGCTCTAATCTTGTGTCCAATCATCGTATTTTTAAGATGCAGGATTCAAGTTACAAATGCAACTTCTTGATGGTTAGTTAATTGATTAAAAATTTGATTTGGTGTTTGAAAATCATGTCTTTTTCTTGGCCTGTTATTAAGTTCATTCTCTACA
>NZ_JAIXST010000085.1 GCF_027484545.1 Runella sp.
CTTTTCCAAATTGGACAAGTGGCACAACTTGGCGATTGGTTGGTGCTTTTGGCAATTCAACTTGGAGAGGCAGCATTACATTTGATACACCGCCAAAAATAGAACTTAACAGCCCTGCTACTATTTGAGAGGTATTATTTACAAATTGCCAAATGCAAACAAGCATGCTACAATTATGTATTTTTCTGATAAAAGTATGCTTGATGATGCTTCAGAAATTAATTCTTTATTGAATGATCTTAATTTATTAAAACGCGCTCGTACTTATGGAGATGGTATAAAAGTAAAAGTCCCAACACCAGAATAAGAAAAAGGTGAAGAGACATGGCTCTTTTAGTTAAGCTAAAGTTTCGCTCGTCAGGGCGCCTAAAAGAGCCTGATTTTATTTTTAACCCATCACCAACAATCTTCTAATCCCCTGAAATTCACGGGATTTTTTTATTTTCTCACTAACCTTCTCCCTAAGATTATTGATTTTTTACGTCCTTCTCTCTCCCGACCTTTGAGGTGTTCAAAAGAAACTCATTAGTACGCTATAAATTAATTCCATCATGAAAAAGGCACTCACTCTCGCAGCACTTATCCTTGGCTTCACAGTCATTGCTTATGTATGTCAGGCCAAGTCAACATCGGAGCTTCGCTCAGCGTCGACAGTCAAGAGTCAGTCGTTTTCAATCTCTGTCCTTACCGTCGAGGTGGGTGCTAAAATGACAGGAAGTCTGTTTCAGATGGAGATGCAGAAGTCTGCCGATAAAACCTATCGCTTACGAGTTCATTATTCCGTTCAAGTCGCTGAATTCGGCCATTTACTTCTACGGGTTTTATTCATTGCTTACATCCTGTTCCTCTTAAAAAAGAATTTTCCTTTACTCACGCATCAACACGCCTAAACCCCTACCTTTTTAAGCAAAAACTCGCTGATAATCAGCGGGTTTTTCTTTTTTATCACTACCCATATCCCCCAAATTATTGATTTTTTAGGTCAATACTTCCTGCCACCTTTGGTCCATAGTTCAACGCAAAAACAACTCTTTTCACACACTAAATTTTATCCATCATGAAAACCTCAATCGCTTCCGCCGTCTTCTTTTTAGGAGCCCTGTTTATCACAAATGCAGCAAATGAACAGTCGCACTCGGTGGTAGAAACCGAAAATTTTAAGGCTCAGTTTACTCATCTTCAAGGTTCCACCAAAGTACGGGTAGCCATTGCTAAACCCACGGGCAAAAAGCTTTGGATCACGGTCAAAGATGCCGGCAATTATCCTATTTGCTATTTGGATATGGCACGCAGTGAAACCGAGCACCTGTTTTCGGTCGATATGAAAGCAGTGCCCGATGGTAAATATACCTTTGAAGTGGAAAGCGGTAGAAAAGCCAAGAATGGCAAACGCCCTATAATCAGCAAGACATTGGTAAAAGAAAAAACAGTGTTGGCACAACCTATCGTCGGTGAGCGATTTGTTTTCACCAATTAATTGCTTCTCCCATTGCCGAAATTAAATCCCTGTAGAGCCGCAAAATTTTGCGGCTCTACGTTTTTGCAGTTCTGCAAAGTTGATTTTTTCATATAACTTCAAGCCCTATTTTTACGTTTAAAGGAAAAGAATCTTCATCATGCACTACCGTTTACTTTTGTTTGTCCTTATTTTGGGAATAACTTCATTTACAACCTACGCGCAACCACGACCGTTGTATTCGTCGGAACAGCAAAAAAAAATAGAAACTACGCGCCAATCCATTGAAAATCAAGCTCGTTTAGCACAAATACAACTTCAATCGTTAGCCAAGCAGAACAATTGGCCGCTGCGTCAAACTTTTGCGGATGGGAGTGTAATGATATTGAGTGGCGTAAGCGAAACAGGCCAACCGCTCTATGACGTAACTACTACCAACAGCGGCGCGGCGCTTACTACCCGCACAAATTCATTGTATCAGGGAGGAAGTCTGGACCTGAATCTCACGGGTGGAAGTACACCCATGAAAAGCCGGTTGGGCCTGTGGGACGGGGGCAAAGTACTGGATACGCACACTGAATTGACGGGACGAATCACTCAAGTGGACAACGCAACCACTGTGGACGGTCACGCCACGCACGTCAGCGGGACGATGATAGCGACTGGCATTAACCCACGGGCGCGGGGCATGTCAAACGGCGCGGATTTATTAGCCCATGATTTCAACAACGACAGCCCGGAAATGATCAATGCCGCGCCTAATTTACTCGTTTCCAATCACTCTTACGGTTTAGTGACGGGATGGAGATTGAATACGGGCCGCGCGGGTACTGACAACAATCTCAAATGGGAATGGTACGGCGATACCACCATCAATGACCAAAAGGATTATAAGTTTGGATTTTACGATACCCGTACCCGCGAATGGGACCGAATTGCGTACAATGCCCCTTACTATCTCATTGTTAATTCTGCAGGAAATGCCCGCGGCAGCAATGGCCCTCCGGCAGGTACGCTCTATTTCTTTGGAAGCAGTGCCCGTACCAGCCGCACCCCCCGCGCTGCCCAAAGCGATTATGATTTGATTTCGACCTATGGTACCGCTAAAAATATCCTAACTGTTGGAGCTATCAGTGTGTTGAGCAACGGCTACAATCAACTCTCAGACCCGCGCATTGCAAGCTTCAGCAGTTGGGGCCCTACCGATGACGGACGTATCAAACCGGATATTGTAGGAGTAGGCGTGAGTGTTTTTTCGACCAATTCCACTTCCAACAATGCCTACACTACGCTGAGCGGAACTTCAATGGCAACGCCTAACGTAGCAGGTTCACTTTTTCTGTTGCAGGAATTGTATAACAAACAGACGGGCAATTTCATGCGTTCTTCGACCTTGAAAGGCTTGATTTTGCACACCGCCGATGATGCCGGTAATCCCGGGCCCGACTACCAATACGGTTGGGGACTTTTGGACATGAAGCAGGCCGCTGAAGTGATTTTGAACCATGACCAAACCAATCAAATTTCTGAGCGTACATTAGGCCCCAACGAAACCTACACTACACAGGTGATTGCTTCGGGAAAAGGAACAATGGTCGTCACAATTTGCTGGACGGACCCTGAGGCAGTCGCTACTCCTACCACGGCAGCCAATTTTGACAGCCGCACTCCCAAATTGTTGAATGACCTTGATTTGCGCGTGAGCGATGGAACCACGGAATCCTTGCCGTGGATTTTGGACCCGAATCAACCCTCCGCCAATGCCACCCGAGGAGATAATATCCGTGACAATGTAGAGCAGATTATCATTCCCAATGCCGTGCCGGGAAGGACTTATACCATCACCATCAAACACAAAGGTAACCTTACCAACAATACCCAACAATATGCCCTTATTGTAAGCGGAATAGGCGGAAAGGCTTTTTGCGAATCCAAAGCTGTCTCAACTGCCGACTCAAGAATCACGCAAGTAATTTTGGGAACCATTAACCAAGTCGCAAAAAGCGGTTGTCAGGATTACAGTGATTTTATGACGCAAATAGCTCCCGTAGCCGCCGGGCAAACCCTCCCGTTGGAAGTGGGCGTAGGCTCTTGCGGAACTGATTTCGCCAAAGTAGTCAAGGTGTTTGTGGACTGGAACGGAGACGGTGATTTTGACGACCTCAATGAACTTGTTGCCACTTCGGAGGTCATTAATGCCTCCGGCACTTTTAAAACGGCACTTAAAGCACCTTCGGGCTTAGTTGTCGGGGATGTATCCAGAGTTCGGATTGTATGTGTCGAAACAACCAATGCTACTGCCGTGGCCGCTTGTGGAACCTATTCCAAAGGCGAAACTCAAGAGTTTTTGGTACGTTTTGCACGGCCTTCTCGCGACGTTAGCCTTACGGCCTTGGTAACACCCGACAACAATTTTTGCACCAGTCAACTATCTAATGTTATTGTTCGAGTTCGTAATGTAGGCTCTGACCCTCAGCAAAATATCCCCGTTTCGGTACAGGTCTTAGAACCAACCGGGCAATTAGTGGGAACATTAACGGGAACCGTTACTCAAACCTTACCTGCTTTTGCGGAAACGACCCTTTCGCTTTCGGATGCATTTTTGAGCACTTTGAAAGCCGGCATCAATTACCAGTTTGTATCCCGGACTCATTTGGAGGGCGACCAAGACACGCTCAACAGTGTATTGCGACAAACGCGTACCGTTGCGACCGTGCCCACCGTCACCACCGCCACTGCTACTTACTGCGGCACCGACCCATTATCACTTATTTCCCGCGACAACGGCGTTGCTTTTTGGTACGATAGCCCTACTACGACCAAGCCCATTGCGGTTGGAAATTTTGCAAGTAATCCCGTTAAATTACCCGGAGGCACTTTCTACGTAGCCCTTAATGACTTTAGCGGCACGGTTGGCCCTGCCACCAAATCAGCTTTTACAGGTGGTACGTACGCAGGAAGTTTTGGCCCTTCGCCACTTATCCGTACCGAAATTCCGCTTGTTTTAGAAAGTGCACGGCTTTATACGTCCTCACCGGGGCGATTGAACTTTACCGTGCTGGGCTTAGACGATAAATTTATTTCCAGTACAAGCGTAGATGTGGTTGCGAGTCGCAATCCCAATGCGGCCAATGTAGGAGCACCCGCGGGACAATGGGCCGATGACCCAGACGACCAAGGTCGAGTTTATCCGCTCAATCTTTCTATTCCACAAGCAGGAGATTATAAAATTACGATTGAATACGAAAACGGCGCTACCATTTTCCGAAGCAACGCAGGTGTAACAGGATTCCCTTTCAGCATTCCCGGCGTGATGGCTGTGCGCGGAGCACTTTTTACCCAAAACAATGCCGTTGATACCCTTACCAATGCCTATTATTACTTCTATGACCTCAAAGTAAGATCACTTGGCTGTCCAAGTAAACGGGTACCTGTGATAGCTCAAACCGCTACCAAATCCACACCTACCGTTTCTTTTGACGGAAGTTCTACGATTTGCGAAGGCGCTTCGATTAGCCTCAATGCCCCAACAAACGCAGGGGTTTATCAATGGTTTCTTAATAATCAGCCCATCAACGGGGCTATCAATTCGAGTTTTGTAGCGATGAATTCGGGCAATTACGCGGTCAGTACTTCCGTCAACAATTGCCTGCCCACTTTATCTACGCCCGTAGCTATCACAACCCGAAAACCCGAAAAACCTATTATCACCGTAGACGGCATTACGTTACGCTCCAATGCGGCTTCAAGCAATCAATGGCTCATCAACGGATTGCCGATTCCGGGAGCGACAAGCGCTACTTTTACCGCTTTCCAAACGGGTAACTACTCCGTCAGAGCAAATGTCAGCGGTTGCGGAGAAGTGGTTTCGGACGAAACCAGAATTACCATTACAGCCTTGGAAGAAGACCCCGCACTACAGGCAAAGAGCTCAAGGATTTACCCTAATCCGGCTCAGGACTTTGTAGTTTGTGAGTATGAGTCGCCGGGCTCTCCCTCGCAAAAGGTCGTTGCTTTTCTCTATGATATAAACGGCCGTTTGCTGGAACGTCGTCCAATGGAAAAAATAGAAAAAACTTTTCGCACTCAATTTAATTTTACTCCCTTGCAAAGCGGTACGTTTTTTGCACTTATAGAGGAGGAGGGTACATCCACGCGCATCGTTCACGCGATTGTAAAGCCTTAGGCTGCGCCTGTGTACTGAGAGGAATGGCTATTATTTTACCCCTAAATTCATTTTTTTTAAACTGCAGACTGATAAACAGACTACTAATAGTTTGTTTATCAGTTGTTTGTTTTTATGCAAATGCACAAATAGCGGGTTCTCTACTAAATACAGGCAGAAAGTCAGACAGTTTGTTTATAAATCATCTTCAAAAGCGCTATACCACCAATCGCCAAAGGGCACTTCAACTGGCCAAAAAGAAGGGTTGGGCAGTCAGCAAAAAATATGCCAACGGTAAGATTCTAACTTTACAGGGGATTGATTCTTTGGGATTTCCCATTTATTATACAAGTCATAACGTAGTGGCATCCACGGGTACTCACACCACGGTCCTATACAGCGGAGGAGGTTTGGGAGTTGATCTTAAAGGCGATTTGGCAGAATTAGAGGGAAAGCTCTGTATCTGGGATGGCGGAATGCCGCGCCTGACGCACGTAGAATTTGGCGGAAGAATTCACCAAAAAGACATCAATACGACACTAAACGACCATGCTACGCATTTGTCCGGAACTATGGCTGCTGCCGGGGTCAATCCACAGGTAAAAGGAATGGCTTATGGCGCTAAATTGGATGTGTGGGATTATACCGACGATTTGGTGGAGATGGCCAAAAACGCTTCAAAAATGTTAATATCCAATCACTCCTACGGGCCCGTAGTGGGTTGGGTATTCAATCAAAGCCGTCCCGGAAACGACCCTAAACTCAAGTGGGAATGGTGGGGCAATACGAGTATCAGCACTACAGAAGACTATCGTTTTGGTTTTTATGATGAAAAAGCGCAGGATTTAGACAACTTGGCCTTCAATAGCCCTTACTATCTGATTGTAAAATCGGCTGATAACAAACACGCAGAAACCGGCCCTCCCATCGGAACCCCCTATTTTTTGCGCAATAGCACTCAAACGAGTATTCTGAACCGTAACCGCAATGACACTTACGATGTGATTCCGGCCGAGGCCAATGCTAAAAACATTTTGACAATCGGCGGGGCAAACGTGACAGCCAACAATTTTTCAGTGGCCGATTTTAGTGGCTGGGGACCCACTGACGATGGACGAATCAAACCTGATTTATTGGGAGTGGGAACCAATATTATTTCTTCTATTTCGAGTGCAAACAATGCTTATGCTACGATGTCGGGCACTTCTACAGCCTGTGCTAATGTATCCGGATCGTTGATTTTGTTGCAGGAACTGTTTTATCGCCGCCAAACCTATTTTATGCGTTCGGCTACGCTCAAAGGGCTGGTTTTGCATACCGCAACGAAGCCAAGCGGAAAAACAGGTCCCGCGTATGACTACGGATGGGGATTGCTCAACGCCGAAAAAGCAGCTCAGGTATTACTCAATACCAGCAATAAACACATTCTTTCGGAAAGTACGTTACGCCAAAATGAAACCTACCAACAGAAAATCATCGCTGCCGGTAACGAGCCTTTAATTGTGACTATTTGCTGGACCGACCTGGAGGGAACTCCCACTCGGGTAAGTACTCAAACCGTGGACGATACTTCTCCTAAGCTTATCAATGATTTGGACGTACGTCTGACCGACGACAGCAACACGACGTGGTTTCCGTGGGTACTGGACCCTGCCAATCCTGCCAATGCTGCTGTCATTGGAGATAACACCCGGGACAATGTAGAACAGGTATTCATCGCAGCTCCTCCTGTCGGTAAGATTTATACTATAACAGTCCGGCATAAACGTACTTTACAAAACAGCTCCCAGCCTTACTCATTGATTGTCAGCGGAGTAAAATCTCAGGACTGCAATAGCGCTGTACAAATTTTAAAAGGAAGAGATACTACTCTTTGCAGCAACAGCAAACTGCAAATGCAGGTAAAAGGCGATAATGCCTTAACGTATCAATGGTTTAAAAATGGTCAATTGTTGAGTACGACCACCACACCAACCCTTGAAATTTCACAAGCTGGTCAGTATGAAGTCAAAGCGATTGGCTACCAATGTTCGGCCAAATCTAAATCCATTAACGTACTGGTTTCGGAACTGACAGCTAAAATTACCCCCGAAGGAAGTTCAACCATTTGTCCCGGAAAAACTGTTCAATTGACAGCCAACACGGGCGCAGGCTATGTGTATCAATGGCTGCGTGATGGCAAAACTATTTCCGGAGCAACGGGCGCACAACTGAATCCCACCGAAGCAGGCAGTTACGGCATAATCGTCACCTACAAAAATTGTACGGCCACTTCAAAGCCGACCCAACTTCTTTCTACGCTTGAACGCCCAGCTATTTCCAGCAACAGCGGGACTACTATTCCCAACAATGGAAGTATTCGTCTTACTACCAATACGGGTGAAGGAATGACCTATCGCTGGTTTATGAACGGAGAAGTGATTCCAACCGCTACCGGGCCGCGTTTGACCGCCGCACTTGCGGGGAAATATATGGTGGAAGTAACCCAAAAAGGCTGTTCTGTTTCTTCCAAAATACTTGAATTAACCAATGTACAATATCCGACAAACAGCCCTATTAAACCCTCACCTCCCGAAATTTTAATTATTGAAGAAAACCTTCAGGTGTATCCTAATCCGGTTGAGGATATATTAACTGTTGCTTACCAATCCGACAATACCTACAATTTAGACGCCCAAATTATTACTTTAGACGGAG
The DNA here is from genome assembly GCF_027484545.1 of Runella sp. GTDB lineage: Bacteria > Bacteroidota > Bacteroidia > Cytophagales > Spirosomataceae > Runella. Next base: position 8,319 of record NZ_JAIXST010000085.1, read on the forward strand.
TAGCCCTGCCCGGCAAATTACTGTACGACAACGGCAGTGTATTTTTAAACCAATTTGATGTTTCAAAGTTACCTTCGGGCCGATACTTTATCCGCGTCAACGACGGGCGACGGGCGATTTCCAAACCTTTTATAAAGCAATGACGTTTGTCAAGCATAAACTTTGACAGGAAAAAGTTATTTTTGTCATTGAAATGTCGAATTGCTTATGCCTCTCATTCGCACCAATACGCACCAACCACCCGCTTGGTTACCCAATGGGCACTATCAAAGTATATATCCGGCATTGTTTCGCAAAATCAAACCGCTCTATCGTCGCGAACGGGTTACGACTCCCGACGATGACTTTTTGGATATAGACTGGAGTTTTGCCGTAAAGAGAGAGTCTATTATCGACCAAAAACCTCCCTTGGTTATTCTGTCGCATGGTCTTGAAGGCAGCAGCACACGGCAATACATCACGGGCATGGTCCAGTTACTAACCAATAATGGGTATGATTGTTTGGCTTGGAATTACCGCAGTTGCAGTGGTGAGCTCAATCAGCAACTCCGATTTTATCACAGCGGTGAAACCACCGATTTGGAGTTTATTATTCAGCATGCTCTTGCCAAAGGCTATACCGACGTTCAGCTTATGGGTTTTAGTCTGGGCGGTAATGTGACGCTCAAATATGTCGAAGATTGCGGCAAAAATATCAATCCGGCTATCAAAAAAGCGGTGGTATTCAGCGTGCCGATGGACTTGTTGGCGTGCAGTCGCAATATCGAAAAACCCGAAAATAAAATTTATTTGTGGCGTTTTCTGCAATCCCTAAAACCTAAAATTGAAGTCAAAGCGTCGCAGTATCCCGAACATTTTGCCCTTGACCAATGGAAACAGGTAAAAACGTTTTGGGATTTTGACCATGTATATACCGGGCCTTTGCATGGTTTTGAAGGTGCCGAGGATTACTATCACCGCAGTAGTTCTAAGTATTTGGTTGAAAACATTACCATTCCTACCCTCATTGCCAATGCTGAAAATGACCCTCTTGTGCCCTATCAAAGCCTGCCAATGGAAGTCATTGCCGATTTACCCAATGTTTGGCTTGAATTGACCCAACAGGGAGGACACTGCGGTTACCGTCCTCGCACGCTTACCCACAAAGGCGCCTATTGGTCTGAATTGCGGGCCTTATCTTTCCTTCAGGAAGCATGAACGGTCTGATTCTTGTCGGTGGGCAAAGCATGCGCATGGGTACGAATAAAAGCCTACTCGAATATCACGGGAAACCTCAGTGGAAATATCTCTATGAAATTATAGCACCGTTTTGTCGAAAAACTTTTCTCTCTTGCCGCGAAAATCAAAAAGAAATTTTCACAAGTGAGGCATTGCTGATTGATCCCTATGAAATGGGGCCGATGGGCGGGATTCTATCGGCCTTTGAACAGGATTCAAACGAGGCTTGGTTAGTAGTAGCTTGCGATATGCCTTTTATGAACGAAAAAACGATTGAATTTTTAATCCAAAATCGAAAGGCAACTCAAATAGTGACAGCTTTTCAAAATCCAAAAACTCTACTTCCTGAGCCACTGCTCACCATTTGGGAGCCTACTGCTTATCCTCTTTTAATCAAAGCCCATAAAAAAGGCCAACATTCGCCCCTAAGAATTTTACAACATTCCGACATAAATCTGCTCGAATGCCTGCAGCCTGATTGGTTGAAGAATATAAATACGATTGAAGAATTGGGGCGTATCTCGCTTTAAGGAGAGCGGTTGGTTTGCATTTATAATGCGAACTAAAGACTAGTGCGTTTCAAACGCACGTTACAGATGTTCGCGTTACAAACGCAAACCATCAATGCCTCCGTGCTAAATATCGCTCATAAATTGAATTTTTTTTGCCTAAATATTGCTTGGATCCGGCAGGAGAATATTTGTCGTACAGCATTTGATAGGTATTTTTGTATTTATCAAAAGGCAAAGGGCTATACGAAAAACTATTCGGCCATAATAACTGTGTTATTTTGTTATACTGAATTGATTTTATGAGTGTTTCAGAAGTTAATAACAGAGGGCTTAGGATAAGATATACTGCTACAAGAAAACGCCCTATCTCTATTTTACTTCTAAAACTGATTTCAGTAAAATTGAAATTTTGCATTAAAAAAATGCCAACCATGAACAAAAGCGGCATCTGCCCTCTCATAAACAAATCGTTTTGATCTCCAAATCGATAAGTTCGAAGCAGAAATATAAAAAAAAGGCTGGCAAGAGCCAAAAAATAAAAGGATTTGTTAACTGTTTTACGAAGTATTAAACAGCCAATAAGAAGAATACCCAAATCCAATCCTATATCAATAATCAATTTAGGTATGGCAAATTTCGGACGTTGTACCTGAAGGAAGGAATGATGTAGGGAGCCGCCATTAGAAGAAGCAAAATAAATAGCGATAGGAATCATAAACAATAAGCATACTGCAAAGCTGCGTCCATTGTTTTTTAAAAACACAGCAAAACCATTTTTGAATAAATAATACAAAGAGAATGCCGCAAATAAAATAAATAACATTACAGCCGGAAAAATACACCATATAAGGCATAGGCAAATGCTGAAAAAGGCCTTGTAATATTTATTTTCCCAAAACAACGAATAGAGCAATATAGAACTGGTGATGAGGCAAGCAATTACTTGATTAGGTGTCCACCGCAATTGTTGAAAAAGAGGGGTAATTAGGGAGGGACCCATTTCAGAGCTAAAAATAACTTCTACCCCATTTAGCTTGGCTAATAACCATTTTAAATTACCACTGACTCCACCGATAGATAAGACAATAAAGATATTTCTTATCTTTTTATTGGTAAAAAAGTAAATCCAAACAATTAAAATAAAAACCCCGGTCCAAGACCAAATAAATAAAGAAATTAAAGATAACTCTCCAACCAGTTTTGAAATAAATGCAGGTACAAGATAATATCCAAAATAGTAACAGGCATATCTATCTACTTCTTCAAAATAAAGGGGCCAGTCACTTTTATACAAGTCATAAAACTTAGTATTTTCTGCCCAATAATCGTAAAGTTGATAAGAATATCCGCTTATGCCTGTTAGACCCGTTAAGACAAAAGTAATAAAAGCCAAGATAATGAGCTCCTTTTTACTGAAAGATGGTTTATTGTTTTGTTGTTTCTCCCCTTTGATTTCCAGCCAAAACAAGTAGCAGAGCCCTATAATCATCGGAATTGCCAGTTCAATTCTAAACCAACTCGCCGCAAAAATCAGGTTAGGAAGGAGCAAATAAAGGATACTTGCGAGACGCAGCAATGAGGTGCTCATTTTACTTTTTGAAAGACGGAATGGTGTGTATAAAAATTGGGTATTCCTGTAGAAGCACAAAGAAACGGTTTAAAGCCGAAAAAGTGCTGATTGACAGGCACAAATATTTACAAGCCTTCGCTTTTTATAAGCAAAAGAGCGTTTTTATCCTGTAAAATGTGTCTTTATTACCCTAAATCCAGGCTTCATTCATACCGTTTTTCATACTTATCAAAAATCAAATCAAAACGGTCGTTGAGAATATCAGCCAAGTGCGTGTGATATTCAGGAAAGTCGGGCAGATTGTTGTGGCCGCCACCGTAAATCGGGATAAGGCGGGCCGATTGAGGAATCAAATTCATTAAGCGAACACTCGAACGAAACGGAATCAATAAGTCTTTGGTGCCGTGAATGATATAGATGGGGCACTTCACGTATTTTATCCACACATCTGTCCGAATGGAGAATTTAAGGATATAAGAAACCGGCAAAAAAGGCAAAAAACGGGTGGTAAGCCGTGTAAAACTATAATAAGGTGCATCTAAAATAAGCATTTTCGGATGATTGACCGATGCCAGTTTGGTGGCAAACCCTGACCCTAACGAACGCCCGTAAATGATGATTTTTTCTTCGGTATACCCGTATTTTGAGCGCATTTTGTTATAAATGTACTGCGCGTCGTTTTTAATTCCATCCTCGGTTTGCTTTCCGACGCTTTTCCCAAACCCCCGATAATCAAGCATCAGCACATCGTATCCATGTTGCGTAAAATCTTTGGCATATTTAGACCAACCTTTAATACTGCGTGTGTTGCCGTGAAAATAAATCAACAATCCGCGCGACGCTTCCTCCTGATAAAACCGCAAAGCATTGATACGAACGTTGGGTTCGGGGTCAAAAAACAACTCCTCAAATAAATCTTCGTATTTATAGACAAAATCTTGCGGTAGTTTTTCGGGTTTAAAGATAAATTTGTGCTGAATAAAATACGCAATGAGGCATAAGACCACATAAATCGCCCCAATCCAAATCAATCTTTCGGTTGTGAAGTAATCAAACATCTATTTAAGGCAATTTTTTCTACGAAAATAACAATAAAGATGTGAGAAGTCAGAAGTCAGGAGTGAGAATTTTATAAGACAAGGTAAAATCGTGCATTTTCACCTTTTATCGTAAACATTAAACCATTAACGTATCTGTGAAATATCTTTTAGGCTACGACGTAGGCAGCTCGTCAGTAAAAGTTGCTTTGTTGGACATAGAAACGGGAAAAGCCGTGGCGACCGCCACCTCTCCCGAACAGGAAATGGGCATGATAGCACATCAGGCAGGCTGGGCGGAACAGCATCCGGACAGTTGGTGGCAGGAAGCAGTCAATGCCACCCATAAATTAAAAGTAAAATACACCTTTGACCCGGCCTTGGTAGCCGGTATCGGTATTTCTTACCAAATGCATGGATTGGTGGTAGTAGATAAGGATCTGCGAGCGCTTCGCCCTTCCATTATTTGGTGCGATAGCCGTGCAGTAGAAATTGGTAATTGGGCTTTTGCTGAAATGGGTTCAAAGGAATGTTTAGGCCATTTACTCAATTCACCGGGGAATTTTACAGCCTCAAAACTCAAGTGGGTAAAAGACAACGAACCTGCTGTTTATGAACAAATTCGTTATTTCATGCTACCGGGCGATTACCTGGCAATGCGTATGTCAGGAATCCCTCAAACAACTGTTTCGGGACTTTCCGAAGGGATATTCTGGGATTTTGCCGAACAAAAAATCTCCCAACAACTCCTTGATTTTTACGGCTTTGATGCCTCATTCATCCCCGAAGTAGTCAGTACATTTGCACCTCAAAGCCAGCTTTCCGCTTTAGCTGCGGCCGAATTAGGGCTTAAAGCTGGCACTCCTATTTCCTACCGGGCCGGCGACCAACCCAATAACGCGTTTTCACTTAATGTTCTCAATCCGGGAGAAGTAGCCACTACTGCAGGCACTTCGGGTGTGGTATACGGAATCAACGCACAAGCCACCGCCGACCCCCTTTCGCGCGTGAATACCTTCGCTCACGTCAACAGCACGCCCGACGCCCAACGCAACGGAGTTTTGTTGTGCGTAAATGGCACGGGTATTTTGAACAGTTGGGTGCGCCGTTTTGCCGGAGGAATCAGTTACGATGAAATGAATCAACAAGCCGCCCAAACTCCCATCGGAGCCGAAGGATTGACTTTTCTGCCTTTTGGAAATGGAGCGGAGCGTGTTCTCGAAAATCGCTTGGTTGGTGGTCATTTACAGGGACTTAATTTCAATACGCATTCAACCGCCCACGTATTTAGAGCAGCACAGGAAGGAATTGTTTTTGCGCTCAACTACGGTCTTCAGGTCATGCAACAGATGGGCGTTCAAACCCAAACGGTACGGGCAGGACACGCCAATTTGTTTTTAAGTCCGCTTTTCCGCGAGGCTTTTGCCAATACTACCGGAGCGACCATTGAGTTATATGATACCGACGGGGCACAGGGTGCAGCTCGTGCGGCAGGCATTGGAGTAGGCGTTTACGATTTCCAAACTGCCTTTGAAGGACTTACCCAAATCGCCACTTTTGCACCGGAAGCTCATTTACAGGAAAAGTACGCAGAAACGTATTCGGGTTGGGAAACAGCCTTAAATAAAGCAATAACCGAATGAGTGCCGGAAACTTTCCTTTTGTTTCAAATCCGACAAAAAGTTTTTTTACCTAACTTGCAGCGTTAATTTCTGCCATCATTCAAAAAATTGATTTCAATGGAAGCACATAAAGAACAGGAAATCCCCTCAGGCTGGTTGATCGCCTTCTTTTTATTGATTACGGTATTGGTTTTTGTGTTTGGTGATGTATTCACCGCTCTGGTAGGTACTCTTATTCAGGGTACCATCTTTGCCGGCTATCACAATGATTTGCACAAAGAGATTTAAAGAGCATCACGTACTGATTTAAAAGAGAAAGGGTTAAGTGAATGTCACTTAACCCTTTCTCTTTTAATAATTTATCAACGTCGCCGAGGTTCAAAACCTCGGCGACGTTTTTTTGTCGACTATTTCTTCAACGAAGGCTTAATCAACGGTGCTTTCTTTTCCTTTTTAGGTTTTTCTTCAGGTGCTTCTTCCTGTGGCATATCTAATTGCTGCAAACCACCGCGTGGCGTGTCAGGAAAATCTGAAATAAGACGGGCAGGTGCTTCTTTTTTCGCTTCTGAAGGCAATGCATCTTTTTTCTCCTGTGCACGGGTAAGTGAATCAACCACGATAGGCGTAGCCACAAAAAGTGAAGAATAAGTACCCACAATAACTCCAAGGAGCATTGCAAATGAGAATCCACGAATTACTTCACCACCAAAGAAGAATAATACAATCAACACAAACATGGTAGAAAGACCCGTTACTGCCGTACGGCTCAGGGTACTGTTCAAGGCGTTGTTAATGATAGCCGGAATCGTCTCTTTCTTATTACGATTGTCTCTCAAGTACTCACGAACACGGTCAAATACTACCACCGTATCGTTCATTGAATAACCCATAATGGTCAATACCGCACCTACAAACGCCTGGTCAACGTCCAAAGAGAAAGGCAACAAACCGTTAAAAATGGAGAATACCGCCAAAATAATGAGTACGTCGTGGAATAACGCCACAACAGCACCCCACACAAAGGCAATCCGTCGGAAACGAATGTAGATATACGCCGATACAACCAAGATAGCCAGCAGCAATGCTTTTAATGAGGTCATAATCAGGTCAAAGGCAATGGTCGGTCCTACTTTTTGCGAACTTTGAATGGTAGCTTTATTATTCGGCAATTTGCTTAGACCTTCATTCAATTTGGCTTCTGCCTGTTTGTCAGAATCAGGAGTAGTAGCATCTGCCAAATAACTGGTGGTAATTTTCACCTGTTGGTTGGCGCCAATTCCTACTCCACCATACGTTTTTACTTCGGGTGCAGCTTCAAATACACTCGTTAATACTTGACGTACTTCCGTTGTATTAACACCTTGTTCAAAACGCACCACATAGCTGCGTCCACCTTTAAAGTCAACCCCTAAACCGAAGCCTTTGAAAATGATTGAAATAATACCAGCACCGATAATGACCGATGAAATGATGTAATACATACGACGGCGAGATACGAAGTCAAAGTCAGCTCCTTTGAAAAGGTTTTGTGACCAGCTTGAGAAGAATTCAATGGTACGGCCTTTGCCTACCCACCATTCCAAAATCAGGCGAGATACAAACAGGGCAGCAAACAAAGAGGTCAAAATACCGATTACAAGCGTAGTGGCAAACCCAAGAATCAAGCCCGTTCCTAAGAAGAACAGGATAATACCTGTCAATAACGTAGTAACGTTTGAGTCAAGAATCGAAGAAAGTGAGTTTTTGAAACCGTCCGAAATGGCCAATTTCAAATCTTTTCCCGACGCTAATTCCTCCTTAATACGCTCGAAGACCAACACGTTGGCATCCACCGCCATACCAATTGTCAATACGATACCCGCAATACCCGGCAAGGTTAGGATAGCTCCCAATGAGGCCATAATTCCCATTAGGAAAAACAAGTTGATAAACAGGGCTACATCGGCAATCATTCCTGCTTTATTGTAGTAAATCACCATGAAGATAAGAACCACCAACAGACCCACCAAGGATGAAATCACCCCGGCATTTACTGATTCTGACCCCAAAGTAGCACCTACTACCGCTTCCTCTACAATCGTAGTTGGCGCAGGCAATTTACCTGCTTTCAGGATATTGGCCATATCTTTGGTTTCTTCTACGGTAAAAGAACCGGTGATGCTGGTATTACCGTTTGGAATTTCGTTCTGAACGTTAGGGGCGGTATAAACAAAGTCATCCAAAATGATAGCTACCGGACGACCAATGTTAGCCGCCGTAAAGTTTTTCCATTTGCGTGCGCCTTCGGCATTCATACGCATATTTACTTCCGGACGACCACGGTCATCGTAGTCATTTCCTGCATCTACAATCACATCACCTTCAAGCTGTGCCTGACCGCTTGTTTTTTTAATGAAGTAAATTCCAACGATTTCGTTGCGTTTATCTGTTGTTTCAATTCCTTTACGATCCCATAAAATAACGACATCAGAAGGAAACATTGATTTCACTTCGGGACGACGTAAAAGTTCATTGGCACGTGCGGTATCTTTTGCATATACACCTAATTGTCCTTGTGAAATAGGAACAAATAAGCTCGCCAAACCGGTTTGGTTAGCTGTAGTGTCGGTTTTTGTTGAATCAGTCTTAGCACCTTTTGCCAACTGAGACGCCAAATCACCGCCTGCTTTGCTGGTATCTGTTGAAGCAGCTCCTTTTGAAGCGATTTTCTTTTCCAGATCCAATTGAGTCATATACGCACCCAAAGAATTAAGCGCAGGAGAAATATCGTCCAATGTATAAACCTCGCAGAATTCCAATTTCGCCGAACCTGTCAAAAGGCGACGAACGCGTTCGGGGTTATCAACTCCTGGTAGTTCAATCAAAATCCGACCTGAACCTGGTAAACGTTGAATGTTCGGGTTCGCTACCCCAAATTTATCAACCCGTTGCTGAATGATTTGAAATGCCCGGCTGGTAGCGCCGTCTACCTCCTCTTTCAAAAATTTAACAACATCTCCGTCAGAAGAACTGTTATTAATTTTACCACGGTTGGTGCTGTTAGAGAAAATCTGTGCCAGTTGGGCATTGGGAGCGATACTTTTGTATTCAGTCACAAACAAGTCCACAAAACTGGATTGGCTTGATTTCTGAGCGTCAACGGCTTTTTTCAAGGCTTCAGTGAATTGGCTGTTGCGGGAATTTCCACCAGCCAAGCCTTTCATGATATCCGTAGGTGCCACTTCCAAAACCACGTGCATACCACCTTGCAAGTCAAGACCTAATCCTAATTCGCGTTGTGTTACTTCTTGATAGGTTGTTCCCAAATAAACCGGCTCGCGGCGAAGCGAGTCGAGATAATGTTCTTTCTTTTTAATATCAACGATACCGTCTTTCCCTGTAGCGAAAGCTTCCGCATCTTTGCGAATACTGCGTGCTACAAACGTAAAGGACAGATAATAGACGCTCAATAAGGCTACTACTATTGTCAAGATCCAAATGCCAAGTCTGTTTTGCATTGTTTTTATGAGTGATGAATAAATGGATGAAATGAGTAATGTAAACGATACCCGAAAATGGGCTGTTCAAACGCTGGAAAGCGTTAAAAGTATTATCGTACCGCCGGCACGACAAAATACAACCACCCTTAGTGTTGACTAAGGTGCATTAATCGCAATGAAGTGTCCGAAAACGTTTCGGAAAAAAGAGAAGAAATAATAAAAAATATCAAACCGCTTGGGAAGCGTACTTACAAACGGCAATTCAATGCTGAAGATAGTAGGCAGAAAATAAAACGACTGCTCAAAATCAAACGAGATAGCAGGAGCAACAACCGCCTCCAACGACATTTCCTGAATAACGGGACGTTCGCCTTTGGCCTTTTTGTCTTTGGACGTTTTTTCAGCAATTGCCTTTTTAACATCGGCTTGGGGCAACGACAACGCCTTCCCTGCCATTGCTGTTATCAACAGCAGCAATGCCAAAGTCGTTGAAATAAGTCGTGTTTGAAGCCCCTTTTGTTTCATAAATACCGAGTTGCTAAAAGCGGTGGCAAATTTCGTACCAATTTTTTTGTTAAACAAGCACCGCCTATTATTTTAAGTTATCGGTTTTGTCTATATCTTTCTCAAAAATGTTACAAAACCACCGTTTGACCTATGCTATTATCCCAACAAATTCTCTCTACTGAAACACTTCCTGCCCCTTCCATACTCGCCCCTGCCCCTTGGACGTTGACTGGGAATGGCTACATTTTCCTGTATCGCTTACCGAAAAAACTCATCCAAGAAAATGGGTTTCTGGCTGACTATCAGAACGTTTTCTACAAAGGTTTAGTGAGCAGTATCATGCTCGTGGATTATCATACTACCCCCGTTGGCCCTTACCGAGAACTACTGTTTATTCCGGGTTTGTTTAAGATGGTGGACAAATACACTTTCTCCATCTCAAAAATTTATGTTTCTGACCAAAATAGTGTGTGGAATGGCATCGAGAACTGGGGAATACCCAAAGAATGGGCTGATTTTGACGTACAGCAGCTTGATAAACGCGCTGAGAAAATCACCGTTTCCATTGAAGACAAACCATTTTTTGAAGCGACAATACGACGCGGCACTATTTCGTTTCCTCTTACAACAGCCTTGTTTCCGTTTCGCATTACCCAACAACTTCGGAAGGATTGGGTACTGACTAAACCCGAAGCGAGCGGCAAAGCCTATTTTGGAAAATTGACCGACATCAAGGTAAATTCCGAACTATTTCCCGACATTACGCCGTTCAATCCGGTAGCGGTATTGGTAATCAAAGATTTTCAAATGAAATTTCCCGAAGCCGAATTTAGAAAGATAGAATTATGAACATACACAAACGAATTACCCAGTTTACCCTTTACATTTTCACCTTTACACTTTTTATCTCCTGCGCTCGTCCTGTTTCTACTTCCAACGGTGGTTTAGGGATTCCCATTAAATTGGCGAATGCAGAATATCCCATCGATGTATTCTATGAAAATCAACCTACAGGTCGGCCCTATACAGCCCTTGGTCTTGTAAAAGTGGAAAAAGAAGTTCCGCTCAGTAATCAACAAACCAAAGACGGACGAATGATTTACCGAGGCAATGACGAAGGGCAGAAACGCGCATTATTGGACCAACTCATCATACGGGGAGTTAGCATGGGAGCGCACGCCCTCGTGAACGTGCGCTACAAGTATTACACCGCTAAAGATTATCAAGGCTTTATCATGGAAGGGACTGCCGTGAAATATGGGAATCAAAATTAATGCGCTTCCAACCAATTTATGCCTTTACCAATCCCCGTTTCCATTTTAACGGGCAGTGGAATTGCATTAATCATTAATTCATTGACTCTTTGGCTCAATAACTCCACCTCGTCGCGATGAGCATCAAAGACCAATTCGTCATGCACTTGGAGAATCATCTTGGAACGAAGTTTTTCTTTCTTTAAAAAGGCATGAATGTTAATCATGGCAATCTTGATCATATCAGCAGCCGAGCCTTGGATAGGAGCATTGATGGCATTGCGTTCGGCAAACGTCCGCGTAGTTTGATTTTGAGAATCAATATCTGCCAAATAGCGACGACGCCCTAAAATCGTCTCCACGTATTTGTGTTCACGTGCTTTGTTGACTGACAAATCCATGAAGGTCTTTACCGCCGGAAATTCCTGAAAATAAGCCTTAATAATTTCACTCGCTTCACCGCGCGGTATTCCTAATCGCTGCGCCAATCCAAAGGCCGAAATGCCATAAATAATACCAAAATTGACCATTTTAGCCTTGCGACGCATATCAGAAGTCACTTCGCTGAGTTCTACCTTAAACACTTTGCTGGCCGTACTGGCGTGAATGTCCAAGCCATTGTTGAAGGCTTCCAACATGGTTGCATCTTGGCTGAAAGCCGCCATAATGCGCAATTCGATTTGGGAATAATCGGCTGAGAGAATCAAATATTCGTCGCTGTGGGGAATAAAAGCTTTTCGAATCTCCCGCCCGCGAGGAGTACGAATGGGGATATTTTGAAGATTGGGATTCGTACTGCTCAATCGTCCCGTGGCCGTTACAGCTTGATTAAAAGACGTATGAATGCGTCCGGTTCGGGGATTAATCAGCAACGGCAAGGCATCAACATACGTGGATTTTAGCTTTTGTAATTCCCGATAGTCCAAAATCTTACGCGCTATCTCGTGTTCGGCTTCAAGGTCGGAAAGAATGTCTTCGCCCGTTGCGTATTGTCCGGTGGCCGTTTTCTTGGGGTTCTTGATGAGTTTGAGTTTTTCAAACAAAACGACTCCCAACTGTTTTGGAGACGAAATATTGAATTCTTCGCCCGCCAAACCATACACTTCCCTTTCAACCTGCTTCATGTCTACTTCCAAAACTCCGGACATTTCAGCCAGTGCCTTCATGTCGACTTTCACTCCTTCCCGTTCCATGGAAGCCAATACTTCCACTAACGGAATTTCCACTCCCCGAAACAGCTTTTCTGCTTGGTTTTCAATCAATAATGGATTCAGTTTTTCCTTTAACTGCAACGTAATATCAGCGTCTTCGGCGGCATATTCGACCAGTTTCTCTACCGCAACATCCCGCATCGTGAGCTGCTTGGGGCCTTTTTTCCCAATGAGCGACTCAATTGAAACCGGTTCGTAATTCAAGTATGAATTAGCCAAAATATCCATGTTGTGCCGTTTTTCCGGCTCTATCAGGTAATGCGCCAACATGGTATCGTACAACGGCCCGGCAACTTGAACTCCATAATTTTGGAGAACCACCATGTCATATTTAAGATTTTGGGCGATTTTCTCAATTTTTTCATCTTCCAATACCGCCCTAAAATCTTCCACTACCTTTTGAGCTTCCTCGCGGTCCGCAGGCACAGTCACGTAAAATGCTTCTCCTTTTTGGTACGCAAACGACAAGCCCACCAAATCCGCATCATTAGCATCTATGGAAGTAGTTTCAGTATCAAAACAAAACGAGTCCTGCAAACTCAAGTAATGCGCTAACGATTGCCGAAGCTCAGGGGTATCTACCAAATGATAACGATGGACGGTATTTGCGACGGTTCGACGTTCGTTGGAAGATTCAAACAACAAGGTTGGATTAGCCGCTGAAAATGGTTGTTTTCCCTGAGCAGGCGCTTCAGCAGACGGACCACTATCTCCAAACAAATTTAATTGTCCTTTTTTATCGGCAATAGGTATAGGCACAGGAGCCTCAGTTTCACCTAACATTCGCTTACGCAAGGTTCTGAATTCCAATTCATCCAAGAGCGTTGAAAGCATTTCCTTATTAGGCTCGCACATCAATAAATCCTCCTCATTGAATTCAATTGGGACGTTGATGTCAATGGTAGCGAGCTGCTTTGACAGGATTGCTTTTTCGGCACCGTCAATTACCTTGTCTTTGAGCTTACCGGCAAGTTTATCCGCGTTAGCAATGATATTTTCAACCGACCCAAACTCTTCCAACAGTTTTTGGGCAGTTTTTTCGCCCACTCCCGGAATTCCTGGAATATTGTCGGATGCATCGCCCTGTAAGCCCAACATATCTACTACCTGACTGATGTCTTTAATTCCCCATCTGGCACAGACTTCTTTGGGACCCATGATTTCTACTCCTTTGCCCATGATGGCAGGCTTGTACAAATAGATGTGCTCTTCCACCAACTGCCCGTAGTCTTTATCAGGCGACATCATAAATACTTCAAAACCCTGACGAGCCGCCTTTTTGGCAAGTGTCCCTACAACATCATCGGCTTCATAGCCATCCAATTCCAAAATCGGAATGCACAATGCCTTCAGTAATTGTTTTACGTAAGGAACGGCGATGGTAATGTCTTCGGGCTGTTGCTGACGCTGGGCTTTATAGGCTTCAAACTGTATATGTCGAAAGGTAGGTTTAGGAGTATCAAATGCCACACCTAAATGGGTCGGTTTTTCATCTTTCAAGACCTCCAACAATGTATTGGTAAAGCCAAATACCGCATTAGTATTCAATCCGTTGGAGGTAATACGCGGGCTTTTGATGAAGGCAAAATGAGCCCGGTAAATCAAGGCAAATGCGTCTAAGAGAAAAAGTTTTTTGTCAGGTTTCATGGATTTTTCAATGGGTATATTTCGCAAAGAACGGAAAGTTTAAAGAGATTTTTGACTGTTATAAACTACCTTTTGCATTTGTTCGTTAATTTTATGTTTTTGACACAAATAGAACACCGATAAAGCAGAAGCTACGCAGTACTCATTTGGCCAATCTGTTCAAATCAGTCAAATCCGTTTTATCTGTGTTCCAATTCTTAATTATTTTATGGAAAATCCAATTAAAAACGACCGTTGGACGGTAAGATTGCCAATTTTACTGAGCATTACGCTGGCAGCAGGTATGCTTTTGGGAGCTACTTTTTTTGGGGGCAGTAAGGGAGTGACAGATGTAGCGCGAGGTTACACGAAATTTAAGGAAGTCCTGCAACTCATTGACAACAACTATGTGGACACAGTCAATACCGATGCTTTGGTAGATTATTCAATCACTAAAATGCTCGAAAAACTGGACCCGCATACGTATTATTTCAACGCCAAAGATGCCGTAGCGGCTCGTTCTCAACTGGAAAGCGGTTTTGACGGAATCGGGATAGAATTCAATCTCTACAAAGATACAGTTTATGTAGTCACTCCACTCGTCGGCGGGCCTTCAGAAGCGGCAGGAATTCAGGGGGGAGATAAAATTTTGAAAGTAAACAATGAAGTTTTTACGGGTAAAAGCGTTGATAATTCTTTTATCTTCTCCAAACTTCGCGGTCCGCGCGGCAGTGATGTTAAAATTGAAATCCTACGTAAAGGCGTTCCCAAACCATTGGCTTTCCAACTTCGTCGTGACCGCATTCCCACCTACTCGGTGGATGCTTCTTACATGATTGATAAAGAGACCGGCTACGTCAAAGTAACTCGTTTTTCTGAATCCACGTACGATGAGTTTAAAAACTCACTCAGTACGCTTAAAACTCAGGGAATGAAAAAACTCGTACTTGATTTGCGTGGCAATCCCGGAGGATACATGGACCGAGCTACCAACATGGTGGATGAGTTGATTTCGGGAGATAAAATGATTGTGTATACTGACGGAAAAGATGACCGATACGACCGTCAGACTCGCGCTAAAAATACCGGTATGTTTGAAAGCGGCAGTGTAGTTGTTTTAATTGACGAAGGAAGCGCCTCAGCTTCCGAAATTGTAGCGGGTGCGTTACAAGACCACGACCGTGCCCTCATTGTAGGCCGACGTTCGTTTGGGAAAGGTCTGGTACAAATGCCCGTTAACCTCTCAGATGGTTCAGAGTTACGACTCACTATCTCACGTTATTATACACCGAGCGGACGCAGTATTCAGAAACCTTAC
Source organism: Runella sp. (assembly GCF_027484545.1). Classification (GTDB taxonomy): domain Bacteria; phylum Bacteroidota; class Bacteroidia; order Cytophagales; family Spirosomataceae; genus Runella. The sequence goes on from NZ_JAIXST010000085.1 coordinate 23,672, forward strand.
ACCATGGGCGATGTGGAAACCTATGAAAAAGACCTAAAAAATCGTTTCTCACACGGTGAATTATTCGTAGCTGACAGCATTAAAAACAACCCAAAACTTCAGTTTCATACCGACGGTGGACGCACTGTATACGGCGGCGGCGGCATCACCCCCGACGTGTTTGTACCGCGCGATACGAGTATGATGACCCCGTACCTGTATGAATTGTTTGCCAAAAATACGGTACGTGATTACGCATTGAACTACGTAGGTCAGAATAAGAAGCAATTGGAAAAACTAAGCTTTCCCGAATTCCTGAAAACTTATGCAGCCACTGACGCAGATTTAAACGAAATTGTAAAAAATGCGACTGCCGACGGGATTAAGTTCAACGAAAAAGAATACAACCGTTCTAAGCCCTACATTCGTACGTATTTGAAGGCAACAATAGGGCGCTATGCCTTTCAAAAACGTGAAAAAGGGGGCTTGAATAACGAGTTTTATCAGGTAATGTCCACCTTAGATGAAGGTTTACAAAAAGCGTTAACCTTATTTGACGAAGCCGAGAAATTGGCGCGGGGAAGTGTAAGTTTGAAAGACGCAAAAAAATGACACCTCCCAAATCAGTCAATTATTCCCGTACTACGATTACCGAACTGATGATTCCCGCCTATGCTAACTTTGGCGGGAAAATTCACGGAGGCATCTTGTTATCACTCATGGACAAAGTGGCTTATGCCTGCGCTTCCAAACACGCAGGAACGTATGTGGTCACTGTAACCGTAGAAGGTGTCAACTTTTTGCAGCCTATTGAAGTAGGTGAATTGGTGTCTCTTCACGCCTCTATCAACTACGTAGGACGCAGCTCGATGGTGATTGGAATTCGGGTCATTGCGGAAAATGTTCGCACAGGTATTCAAAAGCACACCAATACCTCTTACTTCACAATGGTAGCCAAAGACGACGATGGAAAACCAACCGAAGTGCCGCCGCTTTTGCTTGAAACCAAAGAAGATATCCGACGCTTTATGGAAGCTATCAAACGCCGGGAACTCAAAGCGGCTTTTGCGGGAGAGTTCGACAACGAAAAAACGCGAATGAAAGTAGACGAAAATGTAGAAATGCTGAAGCAGGAACGATGTGTGATAGCTCCTGAAACTTCATAATTTACGGGTAATTTATCTGCCGTTCTTTCATTTTTCACTACCTTTGTCCACTCAAAAATCAGCAATACTATGTTTGGAGATATGATGGGAATGCTTGGAAAGGTCAAAGAATTTCAGGCAAAAATGAAAGAAGCCCAAGAAAATTTAGGCCACCTCACTGAATCAGCAGAGGCAGGCGCGGGCATGGTGAAGGTCACAGTCAATGGCCGTAAGCAATTGGTAAGTCTTACCATTGACCCTGAATTGGCTCAACCTGAAGACCGTGAGATGTTACAGGACTTGATTGTTGCCGCAGTAAACAGGGCAATGGAAAATATCGAAAGCAAAATTAAAGCTCAAATTCAGCAATCTACAGAAGGAATATTACCCAATATTCCAGGATTGGACTTGAGTCAATTTATGAAATAATGGCGAATGGATAAAGTAGCCATTGTCATTCTGAATTATAACGGGAGAAACTTTCTTGAAAAGTTTCTCCCGTCTGTTATCAGGTATTCTTCTACCTATACTGTTTATGTAGCGGATAGTGCGTCTAAAGATGATTCAGTCATTTGGATGCAATCTAATTACCCCCAAATACAGCTCATCCGATTAAGCAACAACCACGGATATGCGGGTGGCTACAACCGTGCTTTGGCTGAAATCAAAGCCGAATACTACGTTTTGCTCAATTCAGACGTAGAAGTAACTCCCAATTGGTTGAATCCAATGATTAAACTGCTGGATGAGCAGCCTCAAATTGCAGCCTGTCAGCCTAAACTACTGGCATACGACAATAAAACCCAGTTTGAATACGCCGGTGCCGCAGGAGGATACTTAGATTGGCTGGGTTATGCCCATTGCCGAGGGAGAATTTTCGAGCATTGTGAAACAGACCATGGCCAATACGATACCGCTGTACCTGTTTTTTGGGCTTCCGGAGCCTGTTTATTCATACGAGCGGAAGTATTCCATAAAATGGGAGGCTTCGATGAGGACTTTTTTGCTCACATGGAGGAAATAGACCTTTGCTGGCGTTTGCACATAGGAGGATATCAAGTTTATTGCTGCCCTAAATCTGTCGTTTATCACGTTGGAGGGGGAACACTCCCGCCTTCAAATCCTTTTAAGACCTATCTTAATTACCGCAATAGTTTGGCCATGCTTTATAAGAATCTGCCGTCTGGTCAAAGGTGGAAAATTATTCTTTTTCGACTTATATTAGATGGTATTTCCTCTTTAAGGTACTTGCCCAAGGGGCAATGGCGTGATATATGGGCTATAGTTAGAGCTCATTTTAAATTTTATGCCTGGACATTTGGTACACTACCTCAAAAACGAAAAAAAATAACGCAGGAAATTGGCCTCATTAAGGAACAACAATCCCTGCCAATTTCGCCTAAGAGCATTATTTGGGCTTATTTTGTACAAGGTCATAAAACCTTCGACTCATTCTCAAGAGGTTAATCAAAAAAATTACTTGCTTTGGTTTCTGTCAAAAAGCCGATAAAATCCTTTAATTTTGCGACCTATAAAACTTTAGTCACTCTGCGAAAGCAAACAATATGGCATTATTTGATTTTTTAACGAGCGAGATTGCAATTGATTTAGGAACAGCCAACACGCTGATCATCCACAAAGACAAAATAGTAGTGGACGAGCCTTCCATCATTGCTTTGGACAAGAATAACGGGAAGGTGTTGGCGATTGGTCACAAAGCAATGCAAATGCACGAAAAGACCAATGAAAATATAAAGACCATTCGCCCGTTGAAAGACGGTGTAATTGCCGACTTTACTGCAGCTGAATTAATGATTCGGGGTATGATTAAAATGATTGCCCCCAATAATCGTTTCTTCACTCCTTCTCACCGCATGGTCATTTGCATTCCATCGGGTATTACTGAAGTAGAAAAACGTGCCGTAAAAGATTCGGCCGAACATGCCGGTGCGAAAGAGGTATATATGGTACACGAGCCCATTGCAGCCTCTATCGGTATCGGGATTGATATTACACAGCCTAATGGAACAATGATTGTAGACATCGGAGGGGGAACCACCGAAATCGCCGTTATTGCACTGTCAGGAATTGTTTGCGAGCAATCTATACGTATTGCAGGTGATGTATTCACCAAAGATATAGTGGATTATATGCGCCGTGAGCACAATTTACTCATCGGTGAGCGTTCTGCTGAGCAAATCAAAATTGAAGTAGGTTCTGCTTTGCCAGAATTGGATAATCCGCCAGCAGATTTTGAAATACGCGGTCGTGACTTAATGACAGGTATTCCGAAAGAAATCAAAGTGACCTACAGTGAGATTGCCTACGCTTTGGATAAATCAATCTCTAAAATTGAAGAAGCGGTAATGAAAGCCCTTGAAATTTCTCCTCCAGAACTTTCGGCTGATATTTATACCAACGGTATCCACCTCACAGGTGGAGGAGCTCTTTTACATGGTTTGGATAAGCGACTTGCTACCAAGACCAAACTGCCCATTCACGTAGCTGACGACCCGCTCAAAGCAGTGGTGAAAGGCACGGGCGAAATCTTGAAAAATCTGGAATTGTATAAGTCAGTATTAATTCAGTAAAAAAGTACAAAGTATTAAGTATTGGGTATTGAGAATAATAACCGAAAATACTCAATACTCATAACTATATACTTGCTACTAAAATGCTCCAACTCTTTGAGTTTATTGGCCGTAATCGAAATTTTATCCTCTTTGGATTATTAGAGGTGTTTAGTTTTTGGTTGCTTGTCAATAACAATAATTACTGGAGTGTTGAGTACTTCAATACTGCTAATAGCCTTAATGCCAAGTCGTTAGAAATCTCTAATTCGGTTCGAGAGTATATCAACCTGCGTGATGTAAATACTTCTTTAGCGGAAGAGAACAGGCGTTTAAACGAGCTCATTACTACCTTACAGCAACAAAAACCTTCCAATGCACCTGCCGGTTATCAGCCTGACTCTGCTTTTGCAACGCGTTACAAATTTGTAACTATTGCCAAGGTAATTGATAACAGTACGCATCGTGCCGACAACTACTTAACGATAGACAAAGGCTATGCTGATGGAGTCAAAGAAGGAATGGGAGTTATTTCATCCACTGGGGTGGTAGGAAAAGTAAAAATCTGCAAAGAAAATTTTTCGGTCATTACATCCATTTTGCACTCTCAGTTTATGGTTTCCACCAAACTGTTGCGAAGTGGGGAAATGGGTACCGCAAAGTGGGAAAACAGCAACATCCCTTCCATTATTCAATTAAAAGATGTTTCCCGTTACAAAACAATAGTAAAAGGAGACACCGCTGTCACTTCTGACCAAAATGCTGTATTCCCGCCAGGCATCACAGTGGGTCGAGTAAAAACGTTCAAGGTGGCGGCCGATCAGGCTTTTTTTGAAATTGACCTCGAACTTGCTACCGACTTTTCTAAAATTTCATATGTGTATTTGGTAGAAAATAAACTATTAAATCAACAACAGTCTCTTCAGGAAAGCCTCCTAAATAAACCTAAATGAACCCAAACGACATCGCACGTAGTGTATTGAGATGGTTGATTTATGTACTGCTTCATCTATTTGTAGCACGTCATTTGGTGTTATTTAACTATTCATTTTGTTTCATCTACGTAGGAGCCATTTTGTTTTTACCCGTCGAAATCAATCTTACTGCCTTACTATTCATTGGATTTGTAACAGGTGTTACCATTGATTCGTTCGATAATACACTTGGCTTACACGCCGTGGCTACTGTTCTGATTGCTTATCTGCGTCCAATTATTATCCGGTATCAATTAGGGCAAAAATTAACCGAAGGGCGACTTCAACTCTCTATTAGGGAATTAGGGCTTCCTGCTTTTTTATCGTATGTCATTTTGTTAATTTCGATTCACCACATTGTTTTATTTTTAGTAGAAGCAGGCAGTATTAGTTTGCTGCCTTATACTTTCCTTAAAATCATGTGTAGTGTATTATTTACGACAGTGAGCGTGTTGTTGGCCCAACTTCTTTCTCGCTAATTCAAAAACATCCTCAGTCAAATCATTTTTATTCCTGCCATTTTGTCCATAATTTAGTTGGACAAAACCATTGGAATAATTTTTGCCGTATATTAACAAAAACCAAAGTGGGAAAGTTTATCTACAACTAATCCTTTAAAAATAACCTTTCATGAGGTCTTTTTGTTGATTGGTTGAAGAAGAGTTGCGGGGAAGGTTGGTGGTTTGTTAAAATTCGTAAATTTACGGCAGCCATGTCAGTCATTATGTCAGAAGAAATCGAAGAAATACCGTTAGCCGCCTCCGAAACGTCTTATAACGACATCGAGAGAAACGACATTTTTAATCGCGAGTTTATGCCTCACATAAACTCTATGTATAACTTTGCCTTTAGGCTCACCATGGACGAGGATGATGCCAATGACCTCGTTCAAGATACCTACCTGAAAGCCTTTCGTTTTATTTCTTCATTTGAACGGGGAACTAATGCCAAAGCGTGGTTGTTCAGAATCCTGAAAAACAGTTTCATTAATGATTATCGTAAGCGAAGTAAAGAGCCTTCAAAAGTAGATTACCAGGAAGTAGAAACAACCTACAACTCGGAAGAAGCTGCTGAAGTAGATCATACAACTGACTTACGCGTCGAGACTGTTCAAGACATGATTGGTGATGAAGTAGCGACAGCGCTCAACTCATTGCCGGTTGATTTTCGAACTGTAATCATCCTTTGCGACATCGAAGGATTTACTTACGAAGAAATGGCTAAGATTCTGGATATTCCGATTGGTACAGTACGGTCCCGTTTACACCGCGCCCGGAATCTCCTCAAAGACAAGCTCAGAGCGTATGCCTCTTCCATGGGCTACGATACTAATGAAGATTAAAAGTAAAAGGGACATAGTAGGTATGCTCCATTTCAAAAAAATGAAAGCAGAATCTACTTTGTGAACTTTTTTAATCTCAAAATCCTTTTGATTACAAATAGAAGAAAACAGAAAGATTCAAAGAAAAAATTGAACCTTTACAATGGTATTGGATATGCATTCGTCAGCCCCCGCCAGCGAGAACACTAAGTATCAGAAAGAATACTGCGAGCAGCATGCAGCATGTCTGAAAAAAATTCAGGCGGTTTTGGACGGAGAAGCCTCCGAAGAAGAAAAGGCACATTTTAGAGATAACATAGACCACTGTATGCACTGTATTAAGATGTATCATCTTGAAAAGTGCGTGAAAGAAACCTTACAGGCCAAGGTTGACAAACGTATTTGTCCCGATAATCTCGTCGCTACTATCAAAGCAAAACTCAACCTGATTTTCTAAATCTTGGAAGGCAAACTCATCATCTTCTCTGCACCGTCCGGTTCCGGTAAGACTACAATCGTAAGACACTTACTTGCTAAGTACAACAACTTAGGTTTTTCAATTTCCGCCTGCACCCGCGACCGCCGAGGTCGGAATGAGGTACAGGGAAAGGATTATTACTTTCTTACACCCGAAGAATTCAAAAAAAGTATTGACAACGATGAGTTTGTGGAATGGGAAGAAGTATATCCGGGTGGCTATTATGGCACACTGAAATCTGAAATTGAGCGATTGTGGGCCGAAGGAAAACACGTGTTGTTTGATGTAGATGTAAAGGGAGGCCTTAAACTCAAAGAATACTTCAAAGAACGCGCACTTTCCATCTTTGTAAAAGCCCCCAGTGAAGAAGCCATCAAAGAGCGCCTTATGGCACGCGGCACTGAAACCGAAGACAGCCTTTCCAAACGACTTTTCAAGGTTAAATTCGAAATGTCTTTCCAAGATCGCTTTGACGTAATTTTGCTCAATGACAATTTGGAAACAGCACTGATCAAAGCAGAAGAGTTGGTTGAAAATTTTACTCGATAACTTCTACCTTCGCTGTAAAAATTGATTTCCCTCCTTTTTTACCACTTCACCGTAATGGGACTGCCAAGGTAACTTTGTTGTACACATTTCTTACCTTCGTTGTCATTTACCATGCTGTATGATTTTCCAAAGTAAACTTTTACTGCTTACACCTCCGTTTACCCAATTGAATACGCCCTACCCTGCCACGGCGTATATCAAGGGGTTTCTGAATACGCTCGGTGTATCTTCTCAGCAGGCAGATTTGGGAATCGAAGTCATTTTAGCCCTCTTTTCCCCCCAAGGTCTTACCCGACTTTTTGAAACCCTTGACCAAGCCGAACACGATATTGAGTTATCTGACAATGCGTATCGCATCTATCTGCTTCGCGACGAATACATAACCACGATTGAACCGGTCATTCTTTTTTTACAGAACAAAAATCCCACTCTTGCGCACAGCATTTGCGACCGTACTTATTTGCCGGAAGCAACTCGTTTTAAAGAAGTCGAAGATTTGGAATGGGCATTTGGAGCAATGGGCACGCAGGACAAAGCCCGTCATCTTGCTACTCTATATTTGGAAGATTTAGGGGATTTTATTCAGGAAGCCATTGATCCTCATTTTGGTTTTAGCCGCTATGCAGAGCGATTGGGACGTACTGCTACGTATTTTGATGAACTCCATGCGTCACTTCAAGCTACTGATACGCTGATTACGAAGTTATTGATTGAGCTATTGGAACAACGAATTAAGGCCTTTCAGCCTACTATGGTTTGTTTGACCATTCCATTCCCAGGAAATCTTTTTGGGGCGTTCAAATGCGGGCAATACCTTAAACAGCACTACCCCGACATCAAGGTGGTCATGGGAGGAGGATTTTGTAATACCGAACTTCGCTCTTTATCTGACCCGAGAGTTTTTGACTATGTTGATTTTATATGTTTAGATGATGGTGAAGCACCCTTACGTTCATTGCTGGAATATTTAGAGCAAAAAAGACCGCTCGAAAAGCTGAAGCGCATTTTTTCACGCATTGACGACCAAGTGGTTTATCATAACGGAGCTTCTGAAAAAGACGTTGCACAGCGCGAAACTGGTACACCGGATTATACCGACCTGATGCTGATGGATTATCTGTCGGTCATTGAAATTGTGAATCCGATGCACCGTTTGTGGAGTGACGGGCGTTGGAATAAGTTAACCTTGGCGCATGGCTGTTATTGGGGAAAATGCTCTTTCTGCGACATTTCGCTTGATTACATCAAAAATTACGAGCCGCTTACTGCTTCTCTCATTTGCGATCGCATCGAAGAAATTATCAAAAAGACGAAGCAAAACGGTTTTCATTTTGTAGATGAAGCCGCTCCCCCTGCCCTATTACGCGATTTGGCTATTGAAATCATCCGCCGAAAGTTGACGGTAGTTTGGTGGACCAACATTCGTTTTGAGAAAAACTTCACCCACGACTTATCCATTCTTCTTAAAGCCTCGGGTTGTATTGCCATGTCAGGCGGATTGGAAGTGGCCTCTGACCGATTGCTTTCAAAAATGCAAAAAGGCGTGACTGTAGGACAGGTAGCTCGTGTTGCGGATGGATTTACTCAGGCGGGTATTATGGTACACGCGTATCTGATGTACGGCTTTCCAACTCAAACTACGCAGGAAACGATTGATTCGCTCGAAATGGTGCGGCAACTGTTTGAAAATGGCGTGTTGCAATCGGGTTTTTGGCATCGCTTTGCAATGACTTCGCATAGCCCCGTGGGACTCGCACCGGAAGCCTTTGACGTACAACGGATTGGTCCTGATTTTGGTGGTTTCGCAGATAATGATCTTTACCACGACGACCCAACAGGAGCTAATCACGATCTTTTCAGCGAAGGTTTGCGAAAATCTTTATTCAATTATATGCACGGGGTCGGCTTTGAACTGCCGCTTGCGAAGTGGTTTGATTCCAAAGTACCCCTTACGACGATTCCGCCTACTTATATTCAACGGCAAATCGCTCATCAAGAAGATACGATTCGCAAAAACGCTTTTGTGATTTGGCTCGGTAATCTGCCTTCCTTAGACTATTTTGAAGTAAAACAAGGCAAAAAAACGGTGCAAATGAGTGGGCTTCATTTTTACCATAAAAAGCACGATTTTGTACTTAAATTGCTTGCATCGACCGGTGAATTTTGGATGGATATTTTTCCAAAAATAGCGGTGGCTAATTTTGAACGCCCTTTCTCCTATCAACAATTACAAACTGCTTTTGAGGCCGCTCAACTTGGAAATTTTGATGCTTTTTGCAAAACCAGTTCCTGGAGACAGCTACGGGAGAATGGTTTATTGATTTTATAATGCTGACAAAATAGAACACTGATTTTTAAGATTGTTATGATTTTCACTGTAATCATAATACATCATAAAAATCATCGCAGCGGCGTACCGTATAAAATCAGCATTCCATCCTTCTTCTAAGCTAACTTCAAGCCAACCACCAAGCCCCACATCATCAAAAAGCTAATCAACAAAGAGATGTTGACCAATACGCCCGCAATGCGTGAGTCATAGTTAAGTTCATCAGCAAAGGGGAGAATGGTCATACCTATTGGCAATATTACACAGACAATCAGCACATTACGAATCAGCGAAGGTTCCGGTATAAGTGTATAAAGAAGTAAAATCGCAACAATTCCGCACGCATACCGAATCGTCAAGACTTTGACAACTGCCCACACTTGGCTTCTTTCCAACGAAAAACTCATGTAAATCCCCATAAGAAGTAATACAAGCGGTTTGTTCGCTTTGGCCAGTACGTCCAGGAAATCATACGCTACCGCAGGAAGTTCTATATTTAAGGCATTGATTGTCAAACCAATTACCATCGCTTGTAGCGGAGGCAACTGAATTACCTTTTTCAATACCCTTCCATAACTTACTTTTCCTTCTCCTTTTACTGCAAAATAACTCCCCACCGAATACACTAACCCAAAAGTGATAATGGTGTTGCCAATATCAAACATGGCGACGTACACCAGTCCTTCGCGGCCCCAAATTCCTTCAATGATAGGAAAAGCAAACAAGCCTACGTTAAGTCCGCCGCAAGCCATCGTCAACACGCCGCGCAGCCGATTGGGGTAATTCTTAAACCAAATCCAACCCACGATGGTCATAACGCCCCCAAGAACAATACAGAGTAAAGGAATTAAAAATAAAGTAGGCTCAAATTTTATTCGAAGCATACTGACAATCATTAAAGCGGGGAAGGTCGTGTGCATTAAAAACTTGGAGATTGATTTCCCATCATTTTCGGAAATAAAATCAAATTTTTTAATCAAAAAACCCATTGTAGCAATGCCAAGGGTAATTAAAAACACACTGTTGGTCTGATTCATGCGAGACGTATAGAGAGGTTTCTTACTTTTCAAAAAACAAAAGTACAAAAAGCAATAAGTGGACTCTCCAAAAACTTTGAAAAATTCAATTTTACAGTTGTAAATAAACTGAATTTTAAACTTGGATTGTAAGGCTGAATCTTTAAAAATTCTTGATTCTTTACAATCTATTTTTTGTTAAGTACAATTTGGTAACGTTGCCGATAACGTTTGCGTAAAAATATCGGTTAAAAACGTTGACTTCCTTATAAATTAAAGGTAAACTCAATCCGTCAGTTGCTTTACTGACAATTAAATGCTTTATATCTACTTAATTAAAAAATACAATTTTGAAACCTTTCACAACCCTCGCTTTTGAAAAAGTTTTAGTCGAAGACAACGACCTTCCGTGGGAAATCGTTGACGACAAAATCCAACGTAAAATCATGTCTTACACCAACGAATTGATGTTGGTCAAAGTCGCTTTTCAACAGGGAGGTATTGGAACTACTCACAAACACCCCCATTTGCAAATCAGCTACGTAGCAAGCGGCGCTTTTGAGGTAACCATTGGAGAAGAAAGTAAGGTTTTAAATGAGGGTGACGTCTATTTTGTGCCTTCAAACGTATTACACGGAGCCGTATGTGTCGAAGCCGGCGTTCTGATAGATGTATTTAACCCAATGCGAGAAGACTTTGTGTAATCCAAACCTAACGGTACAGGAAAGCAAGACAAACGGAAAGACTTAACTTAGCCCAAAATCAATAGTATATGAAACGCGTTCCTCTTTATCTCTTTATTTTTCTATTCGTTGTCCCATCCCTTTTCGCCCAAAAAGCACCTTATTCGGTGCGTATGGCGGAGTCGTTTATGACTTGGCACAAAGATTCGATTGCCGTAAAAGAAGGAAGGCCTGCTGCCTGGGATTATGAGCAGGGTTTAATGCTTAAATCGCTTGAAAAAGTATGGAATCGTACCGCTGACAATAAATATTTTGAATACATCCGTAAGGATTTAGACCGCTACGTACAAAAAGACGGCAGCATTCGTACGTATAAGTACGACGATCTTAACCTTGATAATATTCCAACGGGGAGAGCCCTTTTAATGCTGTACCAACAAACCCAACCGGATAAAGAAAAGTATCGTAAAGCGGCGGATTTATTGTGGAAACAAATTGAAAATCAGCCCAAAACCAAAGAAGGCGGATTTTGGCACAAAAAACGGTATCCTTATCAAATGTGGCTTGATGGGTTATTTATGGCTGAGCCTTTTTCAGCGGAATACAGCCTTATTTTCAACCATCCGGAGCATTTCAACGACATCGCCAAACAGTTTAGCCTCATTGAAAAATATGCCGTTGATGCCAAAACAGGGCTTGTTTACCACGGCTACGACGAAAGTAAAGAGCAGAAATGGGCCGACCCAAAAACAGGTCTTTCGCCTCATTTCTGGAGTCGTGCCATCGGTTGGTATGCCATGGCGTTGGTAGATGTATTGGATTATTTTCCACAAAATCACCCCGAACGCGCCAACCTCGTTAAGTATCTGCAACGTTTAGCGCCCGCCCTCGTCAAATACCAAGATGCCAAGTCGGGAGTATGGTATCAGATGACTACGCAGGGCACGCGCAAAGGCAATTATTTTGAAGCATCCGGTTCCTGCATGTTTGTGTACGCGTTGGCCAAAGGCGTACGAATGGGCTATTTGCCTTCCTCTTATTTAGCAGCGGCGAAAAAAGGCTACGCAGGTATTGTAAAAGAGTTTGTAGAAGAAGAGCCTAACGGAGCCATCAGTCTCAACAAAACAGTAAGCGTTGGCGGTCTTGGCGGTACACCTTACCGCGATGGAAGTTATGAATATTACCTCAGTGAGCCCATTAAGAAAAATGACCTCAAAGGGGTTGGTCCCTTCATTTTTGCCAGTGTAGAAATGGAAATTGCCGCCGAAAACGCACTTGGGCAAGGAAAAACGGTAGCAACCGACTATTATTTCAACCGCGAATTCAGAAAAGATGGGAACGGAAACGAAGAACAATTCCACTACACGTGGGAAGACCGTCAGCATTCCGGGTTCTGGGTATGGGGGACTATTTTCCGTGATTTAGGAGCAAAAACAACTGCAATCAGAGCCGCTCCTACGGCCGAACATCTCAAAAATGTAAACGTCTATATCATCGTTGACCCCGACACAAAGAAAGAAACTCCCAATCCGAACTTCGTTCAGGATGCTGACACTAAGCAAATCAGCAATTGGGTTAAGGCAGGGGGAACGCTCGTTTTGATGGCCAATGATACGTCCAATTGCGAACACAAAAACTTCAATCGTCTGGCTAAGGAATTTGGCATTCAGTTTTTGCCAAAAAATGTGAACATGGTACAGGGCACTCAATGGCAACAGGGTCGCGTTAACATTCCTGCCGGCAATTCTATCTTTCAAAATACCAAAGCGGTTTACATTAAAGAACTGTCTCCTTTGGATTTAAAAGCTCCTGCCCAAGCCGTCGTAACACAAAACGGAGATGTAATCATGGGCGTAGCGAAAGTGGGCAAAGGGACAGTCTTCGCCGTGGGTGACCCTTGGTTATACAATGAATACACCGACGGACGGCGCATCCCCTTAATCTACGAGAATTTCTCCGCAGCGAAAGAGTTAGCTAAATGGCTTTTAGGGGCAAAGAAGCCATAAAAATTAGCCAAACGATTAACACTATGAACTATCTATCTAAGAACGAATTAACACACCTGCGAAACACACCAAACTTGGTGGTAACCGATGATGGACTCTTTGAACTCCCCGAAAAAGTGCTACAGTTTGGGACGGGCGTATTGCTGCGCGGCTTGCCCGATTATTTGATTGACAAAGCCAATCGTCAAGGGATTTTCAACGGACGAATTGTCGTTGTAAAGTCCACTGATTCGGGTGATTCTACCGCTTTTGATGAACAGGACGGGCTTTATACATTGTGCGTGAGAGGCGTTGAATTGGGCCAAAATATCGAAGAAAACATCATTTGCTCGGCAATCAGTCGGGTATTATCGGCCAAATCTCAGTGGCAAGGTGTGTTGGATTGTGCTAAAAATCCTGAACTTCAAATCATTATTTCCAATACAACCGAGGTAGGAATTCAGTTGGTACAGGACAATATTTCAGAGACTCCCCCCACTTCTTTCCCCGGCAAATTATTAGCTTTTTTATACGCAAGATTTAAAGCATTTGGAGGAACCAAAGAATCAGGGTTTGTGATTGTTCCCACCGAACTAATATCCGACAACGGTTCAAAATTAGAATCCATCGTCATTGAATTAGCCCACCGTAATGGTCTCGAATCAGATTTCTTAGATTGGCTCGAAAGCGCTAATCATTTCTGCAATTCATTGGTGGACAGAATTGTACCGGGAAAACCCGATAACAATGTTTATCAAGCTATTACACAGGAATTAGGCTATAAAGACAAACTGCTCACCATAAGCGAGGTATTCAGCTTATGGGCAATTGAAGGCGATGCCCACGTAAAACAAATTCTCTCTTTTGCTCAAGCCGATGAAGGAGTTTTTATTGAACCCGACATCAATTTATTTCGCGAACTCAAGCTTCGATTACTGAACGGCACGCATACCTTGAGTTGTGGTTTGGCCTATTTAGCAGGGTTTGACACTGTCATCGGCTCTATGCAAAACGAAGACATGGCTGCTTATATCAGCAATTTGATGTTGGCCGAGCTGGGTCTTGCAATCCCTTACCCCATGGACGAAAAACGACCGCAGCGTTTTGGAATGCAGGTCATTGATCGTTTTCGAAATCCGCATCTTAATCACCAATGGTTGAGTATTACGCTCAACTATTCGTCAAAAATGAAGATGAGAAACATCGCTACGTTGCTCAATTATTACGAAATTTTTGCTTGTGTTCCCGAATATTTCTCGTTGGGTTTTGCAGCTTACCTTTATTTTATGAAGCCCGTTGCCAAAGAAAGTTTTGTCTATTTTGGCGAACGTAACGGCAAGCCCTACCCTATTCAGGACCAGAAAGCGGAGTATTTTTATTCTAAATGGCAACAAAATACACCTGCACAATTGGTTGAAACCGTCTTGCAGGATAAGAATCTGTGGGACACAGACCTGACTTTATTGCCAGGTTTTGCCCAAAGTGTGACAGAAAATTTAGAAAATATGCTTGAAAATGGGGTAAAACCAACGCTTGAAGCCTTTTTTCTACGAAACACTGTTCAAACCGTTGAAGTAAACGAGATGCTCTAAATTTACGCAACGCCCCCATCATTCATCGCACCGCTACGGCGGACCGTGGGCAACCCCGTAAATCACTAATTCAATCATTCACAATTATAGTATTCTTATGCCAGTGACTAAAACTTTTTTGGACGAAGACTTTTTGTTACAAACTGACGCAGCTCGCACACTTTATCATGAGTTTGCAAAGCAAATGCCCATCATTGACTATCACAACCACTTACCACCCGACCAAATTGTTTCGGATAAAACGTTTGAAAACCTGACGCAGGTTTGGCTGTATGGTGATCATTACAAATGGCGAGCTATGCGTACCAACGGCATCAATGAAAGTTATTGTACGGGCGATAAAAGTGATTATCAAAAATTTGAAAAGTGGGCCGAAACCGTTCCCTATACGCTTCGTAATCCGCTTTATCATTGGACGCACTTAGAGTTGCAACGCTATTTTGACGTTCAGGATGTCTTGAGTCCAAAAACAGCTCGCAAAATATATGATGAGTGTTCAGAAAAGCTTCAGGCCCCTGATTATTCAGTGCGAAATTTGCTGCGGAAAATGAACGTAGAAGTGGTTTGTACTACTGACGACCCGTTGGATTCGTTGGAATATCACCAACAATTGGCAAACACTCCCTCCCTCAAAGGGGAGGGTTGGGGTGGGGTTATGCGCCCCGCTTTCCGCCCTGATAAGTTCATCTTAATTGGAAACCCAAACTTTACCACCTTCGTACAAAAACTGGCTGTAGTGGTCGGATTTGAAATTCAGAGCTACGACGATTTAACCAAAGCACTTCGCCAACGTGCTGACTTTTTTGCTTCGTTAGGATGTCTTTTGTCTGATCACGGTTTGGAGCAATTGTACGCTACTGATTTCACTCCTGAAGATGCAAATGCAGTATTCAAAAAAGCATTGGCAGGACAATCCATCACTGTTGCGGAACAAGTGCTTTACCAATCGGCTATTTTGCACCAACTCGGTACCATGTACCACGAATTGGGCTGGACACAGCAGTTTCACATCGGTGCGTTGCGCAATAATAATGCCCGCGCTTTGCGTTTGCTCGGTCCTGATACTGGCTGGGATTCGATTGGTGATTGGTCGCAGGCAGCTTCCTTGTCTAAATTTTTAGGACGTTTGGATGAATATGACCAATTGTCCAAAACCATTATTTACAATCTAAATCCTGCTGACAATGAAGTTATCGCCACGATGGTGGGTAATTTTAACGACGGTTCCATTGCCGGAAAAGTGCAGTTTGGATCAGGTTGGTGGTTTTTAGATCAGAAAGACGGTATGGAAAAACAGATAACTGCTTTGTCTAACATGGGGCTTTTGAGCCGTTTTGTAGGTATGCTTACCGATTCTCGTTCGTTTTTGTCGTTCCCTCGCCACGAGTATTTCCGTCGAATTCTGTGTAACTTATTTGGTAACGACATTGAAAATGGAGAACTTCCTAATGATACGGAGTGGATTGGTAAGGTAGTACAGGATATTTGTTACAACAACGCCAAGAACTATTTTGGATTTTAAAGCCCGCATCGGCGGTCCGACACTAACCCCCAATGGGGGAAGATATAAATTAGTAAAAATCAATATGAATACCAATAAAAACACCCCATTGGGGTCGGGGGCCATCTGTTGTTTTGGTGAGTTGTTGTTGCGTTTTTCACCTCAACTCAATGGTGAATGGATAAAACAGGCGAGTATGCCTGTCTTTGTGGGTGGGGCTGAGTTAAACGTTGCCAACGCCCTCGCCAATTGGCAGGTGCCAGTTCGTTACAGCACGGTTTTACCCGAAAATCAATTGTCCGTTGAGATTGAGGAATATATCCAACAAAAAGGGATTGATGCATCAGGAATCTGGCATTTTGGATCGCGCATCGGCTCCTATTATTTGCCGCAGGGAGCAGATCTGAAAAATGCAGGCGTCATTTACGACCGTGCCTTTTCTTCTTTTTCAGAATTAGCCGTTGGCAAAGTCAACTGGGATGAAGTATTGGAAGGGTGTTCCTGGTTTCATTTCAGTGCCATCAGCCCCGCATTGAATCAAGACGTGGCCAATGCCTGCAAAGAAGCCTTAGAAGTAGCCTCTAAAAAAGGAATCACGATTTCCGTGGACTTAAATTACCGCGCAAAACTGTGGCAATACGGCAAAAAACCAGTCGAAATTATGCCTGAGTTAGCCCAGTATTGTGATGTCATTATGGGAAATATTTGGGCTGCCAATACTCTTTTGGGAATTCCGGTAGACAAAGAAGTCGAACAAAATCCCACTCAGGAAAAATACCTCGCCCACAGCCAAGCCACCGCCGAAGCTATTCAGGCTGCTTTTCCAAAATGCAAAGTGGTGGCCAATACCTTCCGTTTTGATGCGTTTGGACAAGGAATTCAATACTATACCACGCTTTACAAAGACGGTCAGCAGTACGTTTCGCCCGAATTCAGCACTCAAAAAGTGGTGGATAAAGTAGGAAGCGGAGATTGTTTTATGGGCGGTCTTATTTATGGTCTGCACCATCAACACGCTCCTCAGGAAATCATTGATTTTGCCGCCGCCGCCGCTTTCGGCAAACTTCAGGAATACGGCGATGCCACTCAGCAACGTATTGAGGATGTAAAAGAAACCCTGCTCGGTGTATTGAGCTAAAAAAAATCTATAGAATATTAAGAATAACCCACTCTAAAAATGGCCTTTGAACCACAAAAAGTCTATCAAACGTTAGCCTGTACTCCTATTGTGCCGGTATTTTATAATCCAGATGCTGCACTTACCTGCCAAATTATCAAGGCATGTTATGACGGAGGCATTCGGGCGTTTGAGTTTACCAATCGCGGCGAAAAAGCCAAAGAAGTTTTTAAAGTATTGCGGGAATACATCAGTACATACTATCCCGAAATGGCTTTAGGTATTGGAACTGTTTTCAACGCCATTCAGGCAGAAGAGTTCATTGCCTTAGGTGCCGACTTTGTAGTTCAACCCTGTACCTCCACCGATGTCGCTGAAGTTTGTGCAGCTCAAAACATTGCTTGGATGCCCGGTGCGATGACGGTTTCGGAAGTATATAACGCAAGCACATTAGGCGCTGAAATCGTGAAAATTTTCCCCGGCAATGTAGTAGGCTCCGGTTTTGTAAAAGCACTCAAAGGACCTTTACCCAACGTAAAAGTCATGGTGACGGGTGGAGTAGAACCCACACCGGAAAGCCTTAAAGAGTGGTTTGGAGCAGGCGTAAGCGCCGTAGGAATCGGCTCCCAATTATTTCCCAAATCAGTTGTTGAAGCAGGCAATTTTGAAGAAATAACCCAAAAGATAAAAACCCTAATTACTTATTACCAAACCCTTGCAACCAATGCAACCACATAGTTACATAGAGCACATAGTTTACTTCGTTGATTTATAAGAAATAATATCAATTGCTTATAACATCACAAAATACCTATGTGTCCTTTATGCCTATGTGACGGTTCGCCGTTGCGATTACAAAACCCTTATATTAAATGGAAAAAATCGGTAATTATCGCTGGACCATTTGTGGTCTGGTCTTTTTCGCAACCACCGTCAATTACCTTGACCGGCAAGTTATCAGTCTTTTAAAGTCCACTTTATCTCAGGAATTAAACTGGAACGATGGTGACTATGCCAATATCGAAATTGCGTTCAAATTGTTTTATGCCTTTGGGATGCTCGGTGCCGGGCGTTTGGTAGATAAATTAGGGACAAAAATCGGGTACGCCGTAGCTACTACCTTGTGGAGTATAGCCGCTTTGGCTCACGCATTGGTAAATACCGTTTTTGGTTTTGCTGTGGTACGGTCTGCTCTTGGTATTACCGAGGCAGGTAACTTTCCTGCTGCAATCAAAACCGTAGCGGAGTGGTTTCCAAAAAAAGAAAGGGCTTTCGCAACCGGGATTTTCAATTCAGGAACCAACTTTGGAGCTATTATAGCACCACTCTCTGTACCTTTCATCGCCGCAGAGATGGGCTGGCAATGGGCTTTTATTATCACAGGGATGTTGGGGTTTGTGTGGCTGGTTCTTTGGCTGATGTTCTATGAAACACCCGCCAAAAGCCCCAGACTTTCTAAAGCCGAGTACGATTACATTCACTCTGATGCCGCAGAAGTACTCGCTGATAAAAATGACATTGACAAACCCCAAGTTTCCTGGGCTAAATTGTTAAGTTTTCGTCAAACGTGGGCTTTTGCCATCGGAAAACTTCTGACTGACCCTATTTGGTGGTTTTATCTGTTTTGGTTACCCGATTTTTTACAAAGTCAATACAAGCTTTCAGGCACCGGCATTGCCGTACCGGTAGCGGTTGTGTATTCCTTATCAACCATTGGAAGTATTGTGGGAGGGTATTTACCCATGTACCTTATAAAAATTGGCTGGCCGGTTTTCAGAGCTCGTAAGACTTCCATGCTTATTTATGCCTTTTGCGTTTCGCCCATCATTTTTGCTCAAATCTTAGGCAGTATGAGTATGTGGTATGCCGTTTGCGTTATTGGATTTGCCGCTGCCGCTCACCAGGCATGGAGTGCCAATATCTTTACGACGGTTTCGGATATGTTCCCCAAATACACTACCGCTTCGGTGACGGGTATTGGTGGAATGTTTGGAGCATTAGGCGGGATTTTACTTTCGGCATTGGTTCAGAAAAACATGTTTGTCTATTACCGTTCCATCAAGCAAATCGAAACGGCTTATTACATTATGTTCTTCGTTTGCGGAGCAGCGTATGTTTTGGCTTGGGTTATCATGCACCTGTTAGTACCTAAAATGAAACAGGTAGATTTATAGTAAATTGCTTTGTGATTTATTTTAACTAATTGAATATGAAAAAGATACTCGCTTTATTACTTATTACTTGTCTCTCTGTACTTAATACCGCTTTTGCTCAATCAAAAGACGAGACAGCGGTAGCAAGTGCCGTTGAAGCACTCAAAAAAGCAATGATTGACGCTGACAAAACTGCTTTGGAAAACATCGCCGCCGATGACCTAAGCTACGGACATTCAGCAGGAAAAATAGAAGACAAGGCTGAATTTGTACGAGCCATTGTAAGTAACGAATCAGATTTTGTAACCATCAATCTGACCGACCAAACCATTAAAATAGCGGGTAATGTAGCCATTGTACGACACAAATTAGCCGCTACGACCAACAACAACGGGCAGCCCGGAACGGCCAAACTTTCGGTTTTATTGGTTTGGCAAAAGCAAAAAGGAGATTGGAAACTCCTTGCCCGTCAAGCCGTTAAGATTTAAAATAACGTGAACTTTTCAGGGAATTAGGTCAAAATAATGGTTTTAAAGGTCAATAGTTAGCATAGAGAGTGCAAGAATAGTATTTTGGAGTTGCTAAACCTTCAAAAACTAACCA
>NZ_JAIXST010000087.1 GCF_027484545.1 Runella sp.
AGAATAAACTTGTAAGGCTTATTTTTTCTTTAGCCAAGCAGGGTAAAAAATATTCGGACCGCCGATGCGGACGAAAACTATACGTATTCGCTTGCTTGAATCATAGAAATCCCGTGCGGGAAAAATATAAAGATTTTTATACGACTTCAGTTGCATAAATCATAGAAATCGGTCCGACCCTGTAAGGGAGGACTTTTATATATTTTCCTGCGGAAAAGGGTTAACCTCACCCAACCCTCTCCTTGTAGGAGAGGGCTTAATTAGCTGTCAGTTGCAGCCACACAGGGCAATGGTCAGAGTGGATTGCAGCCAGTAATTGCCGACAGGTCACTACCTGATCTTGGAGGGCGTCGCTGATGGATAGGTAATCAATGCGCCAGCCTTTGTTGTTTCCCCGTGCTCCTGCCCGATAGCTCCACCAACTGTATTCTACGAGGTCGGGATTAGCATGGCGAAAAGCATCAGTAAAGCCACTCGCAAACCATTTGCTCATCCAATCACGCTCTTCGGGAAGGAAACCGGTTGTGTTTTTATTTCGTACAGGGTCGTGAATGTCAATTTCTTGGTGGGCAATGTTGTAATCACCCACAATAATGAGTTGTTGCTCGGTTAGTTTCAGGGCGTGAATCCAGTCATAAAAGTCATCCAAAAACTTCATTTTAACTCCCTGTCTTTCATCGCCGCTGGTTCCCGAAGGAAAATAAGCATTTACGACGGTGATTTTTCCGAAATCAGCGCGAATGACCCGGCCTTCATAATCGTATAAATCAATGCCGCATCCAATGACGCAACGGTCGGTAGGGAGTTTGGAAAAAATAGCCACGCCGCTATATCCCTTCTTTTGGGCAGCATTCCAACCCACTAAATGATAGCCTAATGCCTCAAATTCCGATAGATTGACTTGGTCGGGAGTGGCTTTTACTTCCTGAAAACAAAGGATGTCATACGGTTTATCGGTGAGCCATTCAATCAAGCCATTACGCATGGCAGCTCGGATTCCGTTGACGTTATAAGTGAGAATCTGCATTTACGATTTGTTTGTATCTTAGTAAAAGCCTTGAAAAATGCTGCAAATATAAAGAGCGCGTCTCGACCGAAACGCGCTCTTGGAATAATCTTTACATTGTTTTTCTAAGCTACTGCGGCTTTGTTTGCTGATTTTTCACTGAAAAACAGTAGGAATAGCACCAATACACCCGCAGCGATACCTGCGGGTACCATCCACACGCTAAGCCAATCGGTGATTTTATCGGCGTTGGTGTTGGCAGCAACTACCTTGCCGCCCAACCACGAACCAATGCCCATGCCAAGGCCGTACGTAGCTAACGTAATGAGCCCCTGCGCCTGCGATTTGATGCGTTCGCCGGCTTTGGTATCGGTGTAAATTTGCCCTGTCACAAAGAAAAAGTCAAAACAAACGCCGTGGAGTAAGATAGCCGCGTAGAGCATCCATTCGCTGGTAGCTGCATCGCCGTAGCCGAAGCACAGGAAACGGACAATCCAGGAAATAAGTCCTACGGCCAACATCCATTTTACGCCTAAACGGCTGAAAGCCAAAGGAATCAATAGCATGAATCCCACTTCTGATACTTGGCCGAGCGACATTTTGTTTTCCACAAACTCCATTCCGGATGCTCTCAAGGACGGGTTGGCAAAAGCATAATAGAAAGAAAGCGGAATACAGATGGCAACCGAAGCAATAAAGAAAATGACAAATGAACGGTCTTTAAAGAGGGTAAAGGCATCAGCACCAATGATTTGTCCAATATTGACCGGTCCCGTGGCGCGGGGAGGTGTGCTGGGTAATGTAAAAGCAAGCAAGCCCATCGCGGCCGAAGTGAACATGGCGATTTGAAAAATGGCTACTTTGTCTCCTAAGTCCAAGAGTCCGATAAGGTTAGTAACCGCAATCCAAGCGATGGTTCCCATGACACGGATGGTTGGAAAGTCCTTCTCAGGAGAGGCGATGTGTCGCATTGAAATCGACGTTGTCAAAGCGATACAGGGAGCAAAACAAAGGCAATAGGCTAGGATGAACCAAAAGAAATTGGAAGCATCATTGATTTGAGAAAGTACAAATAGGAGCGCGGTACCTATTAAATTTAAGACTCCCAATACTTTTTGGGCCGAAAAATAACGGTCAGCAACGGCTCCGATGAAGGGTGAAATAATCATCGCAATGGAAAAAGCCGTATAGGCGTTTCCGATTTGGTCGCCAGTGGCGTTGAGTTGTTTGCCAAGATAAACGCTCATTTGACCGTACCACGACCCCCAGGTAAAAAACTGAAGGAACATCATCAGCATTAATTGTATCCGAACGGAAGACTTCATAAGTTAGATTTTAGGGTTTAATTTTGAAATGACGAAAATGAAGGTTTTTACTTGAAAATTCAAATCCTTACTAAATTTGGCGCTATGAATCCTTCTACGGGTAAGTTGCTTATTGGTGTTGGTTTCCTCGTTGTTTTGGCAGGAGTCATTATTTATTTTTTCTCAGACAAATTCCACTGGTTGGGAAACCTGCCGGGAGATATACGTATTAAGCGTGAGAGCTTCCGTTTTTACTTTCCTATTGTAACCTGCCTTGTTCTGACTCTATTTCTTAATTTGGTGATTTGGCTGATAAGAAAGCTTTTTTGAAGAATAGATTAGTTACAACCGTTAATTATCGCAGTAAATGTAGTCCCTTTGAAAGCTTCAAAACCTTTTTCAAATAAAATGGAATTTCCTGCTTTAAAAGTTACGTTGGCAGCAGGCGCTACCAAGTTATTGCCCCTTAATTGACCGGAGGCCTGAACTGTAAGTGATGAAACAGTAGGAAGGTTGACATTAGCACTGCTTGGGCAAGGTACATTTTCCACAAATTTCGACATCGCTCGTACGTAAGCCGCTTGGGTGTAAATGCCTATTTCAGAAATTGTCCACGAATTCTGAGGATAGCTCGCATTCCAGTCTTTGTAGCTTTTTTGGGCAGGGTTGTTTTGAGGTGGAGAAAGCGTACCCCCGTAGCTTGGGTCAGGAGCGTAGGTAGGATTGGCCCCGCCTGGTACAAAACCAGGAGGTGGGCCTTTGGGAGAAGTAAGGGCATTGTCATATACTGTACCGTCGCCAAACCAACTGTGGTATATTTCATTGATGGAAGAATCGGCTTTGCTATCGTATAGATTGGTCAAATAAACTTTCCCAATCGGATTGACGCCGTGAAAGTAATGCACAAAGCCACGAGACGCATTTTCATAAAGTGTAGTGTTGGCATTATTCAGCCCGTACTTGACCATGGAATAGTACATGGAGCTTTTATGACCTTTGGTAGTGTTGGAGCCCCACGTATAATCGGCAGTTTTTAAGTAAGCCCGGTAAGCGTCCGTATTTCCCGTGAAACTGGGTAAATTCTCAGAGGTAGACTGCATGGAACCAGTGTAGGCATTTTTAATCGCAGTGGCAACACCAACTGTAGCTCCCGAGGTAAAAGCGTAATACAATAACGCGTCTTGGTAGGCCGATTCAAACGGATACGAAAAAGCCCACAGGATGAGGTGTGAATTAATGTAATTGGCATCAAAAGCTGTTTTGTAAGCCGTGTTATTGGTCAAAGCAAACAAATAGGCGGCTGCCGAAAGTTTTAGTGCCGTTTGATAATCGTACGCGGCTCGTTCTGGATTGGCACTTTGGAAACCTGCATTGGAATAGCCTGAGTTTGGATTAGCTATAGCCCAATTCCAAGCAGTAACGGCTGCGTTTTGAAGGGTAGCGGCGTAGGAAGTCAGGGAGGAAATATTTCCAAAGATAATGGCAGCGTGAGCAAATACCGAGGCGGCCGTGAGGGTGGAAGAAGTGGAGGCTTCGCCGTAGCGCCTTGGGGCTAAGTCATTGCTTGGGGGAGACGTTGCCGAAAAATCAGTAACACTTACTTTACTCAAAACGGAGCCGTTGGCGTTTTGCATTTTCAAAAGCCAATCCAATTCCCATTTTATTTCATCCAAAATATCGGGTACGCCGTTACCTGATTCCGGAATGCCAAAATTATCTGTCCAAATGGCCGGTTTTTCCTGATAAGCATACAGCAAATCGTGAAGGGGTTCATACGCAAAATTGGTGTATTTGTTATAATCGCCTGCGTCGTGCCACCCGCCTGAAAGGTTTTTGGCGAGGGCAGCGTTGCCCACATTAGAGACGAGACGGCAATCAAGGTCTTGGTTGGTGTGGGTATGACAGGCTGTGATGTCATTCCATTTAGTACCGCCAAAATAAACGGCTTTAGCAATGCCGCAGCGCTGATAGAAAAAAGCCCTAACGGCGTGTTTCAGTACATTTTTATACACATCCTGCCTGATTTCGAAGGCAAACGAACGCTTGTTTTGGGATGCATCATAAATGTAATAGTCTCCGTTGGTGGTCAACGCGGAGAAATCAAACCACCAAATTTTATCGCCCGATTGGTCGTGGGTTGCACCTCCGTTCCAGACAGTAACAGTGCCCGAAAAAACGGATACATTGTCAGAAACCCGTCGAATTTCGAGCGTAGAAGAAGGAGTAAAGACGTTATTAACAGCATTATAACCCGTTATCGGATTACTGATAACGGCTATTTTTTGAGCATTGGTTTGATAACCAAACTGGTCTATTTTGAAATGAGTATCAACCACAGGTGCTCCGGTGTTTCCTCCAACAGTAATGGTGGAAGAGGCATTTAGACTGTTGCTGCAACCGAAACACTTGGCTGTGTAAGTGGTGGTAGAAGAGGGGGTTGTCGTAATTGAGTTGGCTTTTGCACCCGTTGACCAAATTGGAGTCACTCCCGACGGACAACCGCTTGCACTGATAAGCTGACTTTGCCCGGCGGTGATGGTTGCATTGGAAGGCGTGAGCGTTGGTGCATTTAAAACGGCAGTGTTGAAAGTGGTTAAACTATAGTTTTTTACAAAATTCCAGATTTCGGTGGGGGTATCGTAGCCGCCGTTGGCCAACGTAGCCCAACCATGTCCCCACCCTTTGATGGCTGCTAAAATGACTTTTTTGTTGGCTGAACAAAAAGTTAAATTGTCCACATTGACATTGTAAGCGGTCGTCGTATAGTCTGAGGTTGTGCAATTAAGGTAACCATAACTGGATTCCGGCCATACCCAAGATGGATGCGAAGCGGGAGGGTAATTGGCAATGGGAAAATCTACGACATTATCGGCAGTGCCGTGTACATCCAAAACGGGTATTTTTACTGAATTTGCATTGCCAAAATAGGCATTCAAATAATTATCTTCGCCCCATACACTTCCTGCCACGGGGGCGATAGCGGCGATTTTGTTGTTGAGCGCAATACTCAGATAAAAGCACATAAATCCGCCTCCCGAATGCCCCGTTGCATAAACTCGGTTGCGATTAATGGCGTAATTGTTGGCAAAATACTCAATCAAATCGGAGGTGAATTGTACATCATCGGCCGCATTGGTTTCTCCCGAAGGAGCAAATCCGGGTTGATTATCAGCATATTTGTTCCATTGTTGGGTTCCCCAAATGGTAGTTGAATTGGGATAAACGACGATGAAATTTTGGGTGTTGGCCAAAGCGTCAAAACCTGAATAGCCTTGAATGTCGGTGCCTGTGCCTCCGTCTCCGTGATAAACAATAAGCAAGGGTAAGTTGCAATTCGGGGTAGTAGCGGGTAAATGAAATACAAAACTCCTGCTGATTCCGCCCGAAATGAGTGTGTTCGAACCATTGGTTTGGGAAAAAGTGCCGTAACTGATAATGGTAAAAAGGATGCAGTAAATCAGTCTCATCGTTGCCGCAGTTTGAATCGTTAGGTAAATCTACGACTTTCCCGGTTGAGCGTGGAAGGATTTTATTAAGCGGTTTTGGAATCTAAAGTCAGTGTCGGTTTGTAAAGTTAAACGTGTAAATCCTTTAGCTTTTGTATTTTTGCCCCATGAAGCAACTTATACAGAACCTTAAAAACGGTCAAACCATTTTGGAAGAAGTGCCGGCACCTCAAGTGAAACGTGGAGCCGTATTGATTCAAACCCGACGGAGTTTAGTATCGCTTGGTACTGAGCGGATGCTGGTTGAATTTGGAAAAGCTAATCTCATCGAAAAAGCCCGTCAACAGCCAGAAAGGGTAAAAATGGTGTTGGACAAAATCAAGTCCGATGGTTTAATGTCGACGTTGGAGGCCGTTTTTAATAAGTTGGGACAGCCGCTTCCGCTGGGTTACTGCAATGTAGGTCAGGTGCTTGCGGTAGGTGAAGGCGTAACGGACATTTCCGTTGGCTACCGGGTTGTCTCCAATGGCCCACACGCCGAAGTGGTATGTGTTCCTCGAAATCTGGTTTCTAAAATTTCGGATAAAGTCTCGGATGAAGAAGCGGCGTTTACTGTCATTGGCTCAATTGGCTTGCAGGGGGTACGATTGCTGAATCCTACACTGGGCGAAACCATCGTGGTGATTGGATTGGGGTTGATTGGCTTGCTGACGGCAGAATTGCTTCGACTCAATGGTTGCCGCGTGATTGGGGTAGATTTGGACGAACAAAAACTGAAAATAGCAGCCCAAAAAGGAATCATCACCTGCAATCCCAGTCAAGGCGATAACCCGGTAAAATTTGTAGAAAGCCTCACCAACGGCGTGGGCGCTGATGGTGTCATTATCACTGCTTCTGCCAAATCGGACGAAATTATTTCGCAGGCCGCCCTGATGTCACGGAAACGCGGTCGTATTATACTTGTGGGGGTGATTGGCCTGAATTTAAGTCGGGCCGAATTTTACGAAAAAGAACTTTCGTTTCAGGTTTCCTGCTCGTATGGTCCGGGTCGTTACGATGATGATTACGAACAAAAGGGGGCCGATTATCCCCTGCCATTTGTGCGTTGGACGGAAAACCGAAACTTTCAAACGATTCTTCAATTGATAGAATCCGGTTTGCTCGATGTAAAGCCGTTGATTACGGAAGTGGTACCCTTGGAAGAGTACCAAACGATTTACAGTGACATGGGCAAAGGAAGTTCTATTGCGTCTTTGTTAGCCTATCCTGAAAAACCTTCGACACAATCGACCGTTCGCTATCAATCAGTTTCTTTTGCCGGACAAAAAGGAGTAATCGGCATTATTGGGGCAGGAAATTTTACCAAAATGACTTTGCTCCCTGCCTTAAAAGGCAGTGCAATGCAAAGCGGAGCAAATCAAATTCAAATAAATTTAAAATACATCGCCAGTGCCAATGGCTTGTCGGGAACAGCTTTGGCGCAAAAACATGGTATTGCTTTCAGTACTACGGATTATAACGAAATCCTGAAAGATGAAGAGGTAGATTTGGTGATGATTACCACCCGCCACAATCAGCACGCCCGATTGACAATAGAAGCCCTGAAGGCAGGAAAACACGTTTTTGTGGAAAAACCTTTGGCCATTTTTGAGGAAGAATTTGAAGAACTATTAAAAAAATCGACTCTGTCAAATAAAAGTATTACCGTCGGTTTCAATCGCCGTTTTTCGCCTCATGCTCAAAAAATGAAGGCGCTTTTAGGAAATGCCCCCATGAATGTCATCGCAACGATGAACGCCGGTTTTATTCCTTCCAACTCGTGGGTGCACGACCGCGCCGTAGGTGGTGGGCGTATTTTGGGGGAAGCGTGTCATTTTATTGACTTGATTACGTACCTCACGGGAAGTCGCGTAACTTCAGTTTGCATGAATGCCATGGGCATTTCTCCCACCGAAACTACGGATAATGCCAGTATCCTGCTGCGTTACGAAAATGGCTCGACGGGCGTTATCAATTATTTTTCAAACGGTCATAAATCGTACTCCAAAGAGCGAGTGGAGGTTTATTCGCAGGAAAGAACGTTGATTCTGGATAACTTTCGAACCTTGGAAGGATATGGATTTAAAGGTTTTTCCAAACTCAAAACCGGTCAGGATAAAGGTCACAAAACGCAGTTTCAGGAGTTAATCAAACGAATCCAAACGGGTGGTGAACCGCTGATTCCATTCGACGAAATTGTTAACACAACGCAAGCTTCTTTTGCCGCTATTCGTAGCCTGAAAGAAGGTACCTGGATAAAATTAGGCTGAAAAAAGAAAGGGTTAAGCCGTTTTAACAGCCTAACCCTTTCTTTCATTATTTATTTGGATGCCTTACAAATTAAATCCGAATGAATATACATCATCAGGATAATCAAGGTAGAGACCTTCCATTTGTACTTTTGAGCCTTTTTTGCCCGCTAAAGCAGCTTTCAGTTCTTTCACCGAACGAACGGGTTTGTCATTCACTTTGGTGATGATAAAGCCTTCTTCTACACCTACACGGGCAAGTTTGCCAGCTTCCATTCCATTTACTTTCACACCGCCGGCAATGTTGGCACGTTGTAAACGTTGCGTTTCGCGTGGGTTTAAGTCGCCAAATTGTGCGCCAAGTGAACCGAGAGCTACATCGGCTTCTTCGGTTTTGATAATGTCTTTTCCACCTTCACGATTGCGGAGCATCACGGTATAATCTTTAACACTTCCATTGCGGTTGACGGTCAACGTTACATTTTCGCCCGGGCGTTTGCGAGCTACCAATTCGCGGAATTTTGGATCAGAGTCTACATCGATGCCGTCTACTTTGGTGATTACGTCACCTACTTTCAGACCTGCATCTTTTGCCGCGCTGCTGCTTTCGCCAAAGCCCTGTACGTAGATACCATTAGTAACTTTTACGTCGTACTGTTCTGCTTTTTTGCTGTCCAGTTCTTCGGGGATGATACCGATGTAACCGCGCTGAACACCACCAAATTTAATGATGTCGCTGGATACTTTCTTCACTAAGCTGGATGGTACGGCAAAGGCATAACCTGCGTAGCTTCCGGTAGGGCTGGCAATGGCGGTGTTGATTCCAATCAATTCTCCTTTAAGATTGACTAATGCCCCTCCTGAGTTACCGGGGTTGACCACGGCATCCGTTTGAATGAATGATTCCAAGGGAGTATCGCCTCCGCTGAATTGACGACCGTCATTGCGCTGCTGACCAAGAATGCCGATACCGCGTCCTTTGGCACTTACGATACCCGCAGTTACGGTCGAAGCTAAGTTGAAAGGATTACCAACTGCTACTACCCATTCGCCAACTTTAATGGCATCTGAACTTCCAAAAGCCAACGTCGGGAGATCTTTTGCCGGAATCTGAATCACTGCAATGTCAGTAGAGGGGTCGGTACCGATAACCTTTGCTTTAAAGGTGCGTTTGTTTGACAGCACCACTTCCAATTCTTCAGCACCTTCTACAACGTGATTGTTGGTGACGATATAACCGTCAGGACTTACAATCACTCCTGAGCCCGAAGATTCCTGTTTTTGAGGGCCGCCACCGCGACGCATTCCGAAATCTTCACCGAAGAGGTCAAAAATATCCATGCCTCGCTGTTGAGACTGACGTGTAGCGGAAGCCTTAATGTGTACTACTGCCGGAGTGGAAATTTCTGCGGCATAGGTAAAATCGGCAATTGCGGCATTACCGGGCAAACCACCAGAGGTGAAACGAGCCATAGAAGGCGTTTCAGCTTCTTTAAAAATGACATCCCTGGTGTCGTCAAGACCGCCGAGGAACTTCACACCTCCTACGGTAACCACGCTCGAAATGAGCCCAACCAGTGCCAACGATTTCCAATTCTGATTCATGACTTTATAGTTTGGTTTTGGTTTTTGAAATTAAATAGTAAAAAAATTATGCCAGGTTAATAGCTGAAAAATGTACTGTGATAACGCGAATTTTAAAGTAAACATTACCCCAATTTATAACATTTAACAATAATTAACAAGTAAATATTCGGGGACAAATATACCCATAAAAGAATGATGCAAGCCGCGTATAACTGTCAAAATGTCACGTGCTTTCGCCATTTTGCAGTACTTTGAGAAAAGAGGCTGACGATTTTTCTGTTATATTTGCGGGGTTATTATACAAACGATACTATGGCGCGAATCATTGCGATTGATTATGGAGCAAAGCGGACGGGGATTGCAGTGACGGATCCGTTGCAAATCATTGCAACGGCATTGGAAACGGTTCGTTCGCATGAGTTGATTGATTTTTTGAAGCGTTATGTGATTGCAGAAACCGTAGAATCGTTCGTAGTGGGAATGCCCCGTACGTTGGAGAATACCGCTACCAACAATACGCCGTTGGTAAAAGGTTTTATCAAACAGTTGAAAAAAACCTTTCCTGAATTGCCTGTCTATGAGCACGATGAGCGTTTTACGAGCAGCATGGCACTCCAAACGATGATTGCGATGGGTTCAAAAAAAAGCGACCGTCGCGACAAATCCAATATTGACAAGATGAGCGCCACGATTATTTTACAATCTTTTTTAGAAATAAAACGGTAATCTGAAAAAGAAGAATTGAAAAACGATATGATATTCCCAATAGTAGCTTACGGCGACCCGGTTTTGAGAAAAGTAGCTCGCCCTATCGGAAAAGATGAAATTAATCTGCCTGACTTGGTAGAAAACATGTACCAAACCATGTACGATTCTTCGGGAATCGGTTTGGCCGCCCCACAGATCGGGCAGAGTATTCGGTTGTTTGTGGTGGATGGAACTCTCCTTAATGAAGATGAGGAAGAAAAAGACAAAGACCCGAGTCTGGAAGGCTTTAAAAAGGTATTTATTAATCCTCAGATTTTAAAAGAAGAAGGCGACGAATGGGCTTTTGAAGAAGGTTGTTTGAGTATTCCTGGGATTCGGGCAGATGTGTATCGTCCCGAAAAAGTCAAAATTAAGTACCGCGATTTGGAATGGAATGAGCACGTTGAAGAATACGATAACATGGCTGCTCGCATCATTCAGCATGAATATGACCATTTAGAGGGTAAACTTTTCACCGATTATTTACCGATGCTGAAAAAACAAATGCTCAAAAAACGCTTGGCTGATATCACCAGAGGTAATGTAAACGTGGATTATAAAATGAGATTCCCCAAATAGTAACAAGTATAGAGTATTAGGTATTGAGTACATAGATTTACTGCTCGTTACTCAATACTTATTACTTATTACTCAATACTTTAATACGAATGCAAGACCTCCGCAAAAAAGCTAAAAATGTTCTTTTTATTGATATTGAAACGGTGTCCAGTACAGCGTCTTTCGACCAACTGGACGAGCGGATGCAGGAACAATGGACACGAAAAGCATCCAATATTCGGAATGAGGAACATGTATCTCCTTTTGATTTATTTTATCGTCGGGCGGCTATTTATTCCGAATTCGGTAAAATTATTTGTATTGGAGTGGGGGCTTTGTACTGGAATAGTACCGATGACCAACCGCGCTTCAAAGTAAAGTCCATCGCGGGAGATGATGAAAAGGCTATTTTGGTGGAATTTAAAGAGCTGGTAGAAAAATATCCCCAAACTCAATTGATACTTTGCGCTCACAACGGCAAGGAGTTTGACTTTCCCTACATCTGTCGACGAATGCTGGTCAACGGCATTACCTTGCCTGAATCGCTTCTACTGTCAGGTAAAAAACCGTGGGAAATCCTTCATCAGGATACGCTGGATATGTGGCGATTTGGAGATTATAAAAGCTTTGCTCAACTGGATTTATTGGCGGCTTTGTTTGGGATTCCAAGCAGCAAGTCAGACATCAGCGGGGAGGATGTAACACGGGTCTATTATGCTGAAAAAGACCTGACTCGCATCCGTCGTTACTGCAAAGAAGACGTGGTCGTATTGGCGCAATTGTGGCTTCGTCTTAATCAATTTGATACCGTAAAGCCCGAACTGATTGTGCGGGCGGAATAATAACTCCTTAAATCACGGTTGAATCAAAATTACTTCGTAAAGGATAGAATTTGGTCTTTTTCCCTCATTGCGACGGATGAAAATCCTCTGCAAAACATTAAAACCCTGCAAAATGTGATTTTTGTGATGAAAGACGGAATAGTGGTAAAACAGTAGTTGTTAATTTTTTTGCGTATATTCCAAAACCGCTGACGTTGTTTGTTAGTTGTAACTCTATATCAATTAATCATCCATTGAAAAAAGTCATCGTTATCGGGGCGGGCTTTGCGGGGCTTTCTGCTGCTACAAGTCTGGCCAATCAAGGTTTTGAAGTAACCCTATTAGAAAAAAATGCCGTCCCCGGTGGCCGGGCGCGGGTATTTAAAGCGGAGGGTTTTACATTTGACATGGGACCCAGTTGGTATTGGATGCCCGATGTGTTTGAAAACTATTTTGGAAAATTTGGGAAAAAGCCGTCGGATTACTATCAACTGGTAAGGCTTGACCCTTCTTACGCAGTGATTTTTGAGGAGGGTAATTCGATTTTTATTCCTGCCAATATTGAAAAATTAAAAATACTTTTTGAAAGCATTGAAAGCGGAAGCGGAGAACGTTTGGAGGCATTTTTGAAACAGGCGGCTTACAAATACGACGCGGGAATGAACAAGTTTGTGTGGAAGCCCAGTCGAAGTATTCTGGAATTTGTAAGTCTGAAATTGTTCTATGATTTAGCACGGATGGACGTGTTACAGACCTTTGCCGAACACATTCGCAAGTATTTCACCGATCCAAAATTGCTTCAATTGATGGAGTTCCCGATTTTGTTTTTGGGAGCTACTCCGCAGAATACCCCGGCTATGTACAGTCTGATGAACTATGCAGAGATAGCGATGGGGACGTGGTATCCGATGGGAGGCATGTACGAAATTGTGAAAGGAATGGTGGCGCTGGCGGAAGAAAAAGGAGTGAAAATTCTGCTCAATCAGAACGTAACTAAAATCGAAGTCACCAACGGAAGTGCTAAGCGGGTAGTGACCGATAGGGGTATTTTTGAGGCGGATGTAGTGGTGGCTGGGGCAGATTATCACCACGTAGACACGAAATTGTTGGGAGAGTATCAACACTATTCAGACGAATATTGGGATAAACGTACCATGGCACCGTCGTCATTGCTGTATTATTTGGGCGTCAGTAAACGTATTCCTAAATTACTGCATCACAATCTGTTTTTTGATGAAGATTTTGCACAGCATGCCTATGAAATCTATACGGAACCTCAATGGCCGAGTAAGCCGCTGTTTTATGTATCGGCTCCTTCTAAAACTGACCCAACCGTAGCGCCTGAAGGCTGTGAAAATTTATTTATCCTGATTCCGGTAGCTCCTGATTTGAAAGACGATACTGACGAAATTCGTGAGCAGTATTTTAACGTAATTATGGATAGATTGGAAGCGTATGTGGGAGAAACCATTCGGCCGCATATTGTCTATAAAAGAACCTACGCACACCGAGACTTCCAATCTGATTACAATGCTTTTAAGGGAAATGCGTATGGTTTGGCGAATACCTTATTACAAACGGCATTTTTGAAACCTAAACTTAAAAACAAAAAGCTGTCTAATTTGTTTTATACAGGACAGCTCACTGTTCCTGGGCCGGGAGTACCACCTTCGTTGATTTCGGGATTGGTGGTGGCAGATGAAGTAGCAAGGGAGTTTAAAGGGTAAGGTTTTATGGTTTATACTATATGATGCAATTATTCAACCAAACGGCGTTAGAATGCAGCAAGCTCATTACAGAGCGGTACAGTACGTCGTTTACGCTCGGTATCAGAACTTTAGATGCTAAATTTCATTTTCCGATTTATGGTATCTATGGCTTTGTACGCTATGCCGACGAAATCGTAGATACTTTCCACGATTTTGACAAAAAGTTTTTGTTGGATAAATTTCGTCATGATACGTATGAAGCTATTTCCCAAAAAATCAGCCTTAACCCGGTGCTGCACGCGTTTCAGTTGGTAGTGAATCAATACCAAATTGAGCGAGAACTGATTGACGCTTTTTTGCACAGTATGGAAATGGATTTGACTCCGCAGGACTATACTGAAAATCTGTACGAGGAATACATCTACGGCTCGGCAGAAGTAGTAGGGCTGATGTGTTTGCGGGTGTTTTGCGAAGGCGATTCGGCTATGTTTGACCATTTGAAAGAAGGAGCCCGACGATTGGGTTCTGCTTTTCAGAAGGTTAATTTCCTGCGCGATTTAAAGAGTGATTTTATGGAACGGGGCCGGGTTTATTTTCCCGAAGTAGATTTTAAGCTCTTTTCCAAAGAAGCCAAATGCCATATTGAGGCCGATATTCAGGCTGATTTTGACGCCGCCAATACCGCCATCCAACAACTTCCCCGCACTGCTCGCATGGGCGTTCACTTGGCGTATGTCTATTATCTGACGTTGTTCAATAAAATCAAAGATACGCCTGCGGCTCGTATCCAAGAAGAACGCATCAGAGTCCCGGATTTTCAAAAAATGACTTTGTTGGCAAAAACATATTTACAGTTTAAATGGTCGAGTGTTTAATCGTTTTTTTGAAGCCTCATTACAAATAAAGCCCCGCAAGTTGCGGGGCTTTATTTGTAATGAGGTATTTTAAAGAAAAATTAATACCCAGGATTTTGAGTTAGAGTAGGCTTACCATCTTTTTGACTGTTCAAAATCTCATCTTGTGGTAGCGGGAAGTATAAGTTTTTAGAAGCAAATACTTTTCCTGCCATATAGCCACGCTTATTGAATTTACGTCCTGAAGGCTCTGTGCCTTGTGCGGCTTCTTCGGCTGCGTATTTGTTAAGCAATTTTTCAGCAATTCCCCAACGAACTAAGTCAAAAAAACGATGTCCTTCCATGGCAAATTCTAAACGGCTTTCCATCCGGACGGCGTTGCGGGCATAGTCAGCACCTTTGCTTGCAAACGTACCAGTAGGATAAGGCTCTACTTTGTTGTTGACAGTAGCATCTTGTACCGAACCTGTTTTGGCACGTGTCCGAATTTGGTTTACCAGTGTCTCTGCCGCTCCTAAGTTACCTAACTCTACCTCACATTCGGCCAACCATAAAATCACAGAAGATAACTTCAATAAGCGATAGTTATTGTTTACGTTACGCTTGCTGGTAGAGTGAGTAGTGCTGCTTTCCTCCGAAAGATAGTACATCCATTTTTTGCCAGTGAAAGGACCAGCGTACGCTTGGTCACGAATCCAAGTAGAGCCAGGCATTGGCCCCCAATCCAAGAAATTTACACCACGGCGGCCTACTGTCCAGTCTAAGCGAGGGTCAACAGGAATAGATTTGTCAAGAGTGAAAGCAGTAGAAGCTACAATACCTTGGTCATTGGGCAAATCTACCTGATTATAGGTATCAGCAGTGCCATCAGCAGCTGATCCAATCAATGGTAATCCTTTGTCATCAGTTTTGAAGGCATTCACCAAGTTGTGCGAAGGTTGATAAAATCCGCAGCAACCTCTTCCTGGCGCAGTAGCCGAATAAGGCCAGTTCAAGTTATCGCCCGCGTTTCCGTTGTTCCCAGTAGTTCCGTCATTCACAGAAAACTGCACTTCAAAAATAGACTCACTGTTATTGTTTCCAGTAGTTCTGTAGTTGTCGTGGTAATTAGCAGTTAATTTCTTGCCTGAGTTTTTCAAAACATCTTCTAATAAGGTTTTGGCAGCAGCCCATTTCTTTTGGAAAACGTAAGCTTTGGCCAAGTAGGTTTTAGCAGCCCATTGGGTAGCACGACCTTTTTGAGCTTGGGTAGTGGGGAGATTTTTAGCAGCAAAATCAAAATCAGCTTCGATTTTAGGCCAAATATCCTCTGTATTAGGGATTTTGGTAGAGTTAGGGTCAGAAGCAACGTAAATTTTTTCGTCAATAAACGGTACTTTGTTCCACATTTTCTTGGCCTCAAAGTGGTAGTGAGCTCTCAAAAAACGTGCCTCTGCAATCACCTGTGTTTTTTCTGCATCGGTCATGTCTTTTACATCAGCACTACTCACAATCTGAATTACTTCATTACAACGTGCTACGCCGTCGTATGAATGCCACCATTTTCCTAAGAAGTAAGTATTATCTGAAAGCCAGTTGTATTGCTCAATAAAAGACTGCTCGGGCTGGTCACCCGCGTCAGTTCCTTTTACGGCATCGTCGCTGCTGATTCCACCAAATACGTAGTTTGAAATAGTTGACTGGCGGCCTGTATTACCCGCGCCTACACCGTCTAAAAGTGAGTACGCACCAATCAAAAGTGCATTTACACCATTTTTGTTGCTTAATTGTGCCAATGAAGCACGGCCTTGTGGTTTGAGGTCAAAGAAGCTTTCTGAACAAGAGAAACTCAAGCCGACCAGAACCATTAATGAGATTATTTTTTTCATTGTTAATTCAAGATTAATGTGATTGTCAACTAAGATTTTTAGAAACCGAAACGTAAACCGAAGATGTAAGACTTAGCCACTGGATAAGCGCCTTCGTCAACACCCATGTGAATGTCTTGGTTGTCATTACCAGATCTTCTCAAGTTGATGTCTGGGTCAAGTCCTGTATATTTGGTGAGTGTGAGGAGATTTTGCCCTTGTACATATACTTGAGCAGAGCTCATTCCTACTTTTTTCAAAAGTGAGCTTGGTAAAGTATAAGTCAACTGGATATTTTTTAGGCGTAAATAAGATCCATCTTCCAGAAAGTAAGAAGAAACCTGCTGGCTGGTTGCATCTCCTGAATTCAGACGAGGCAATTTGGCATCGTCTCCCGATTTTTTCCAAGAATTATATAGCATATCTTTTGATCTATTGCCTTGGAATACGTTAAAATCGGTCCAATATCTCACGTAATTGAAGATTTGGTTTCCTTGTACACCTTGCCCAAATAGCGTCAAATCCCAGTTTTTATAGCCAAGATTGACGTTGATACCGTAGGTAAAATCAGGGTGTGGATTGCCGATAATGGTTCGGTCAGCAGCCGTAATTACGCCATCGCCGTTTACGTCTCTAAACTTGAATGTACCTGCTCTGGTATAGCTTCCGAATTTGGGTGCGGCGGCAGCTTCTGCGTCGTCTTTGATAATACCATCTACAAAGTAGCCGTAGTAGCTGGCAATTGGTAAGCCTGCTTTGGTGGCAGACATAGCAGGAATACGAGTCGTAAAGCCAAATACGGTAGCGTTGGGGTCATCATTTAATTTTTTCACTTCGTTTTTATAGTGACCAAAATTGATGCCTGCCTGATAACGAAAATCTCCTTTTTTATCTCTGAAATTTAAGCCAATGTCAAAACCTCGGTTTTGTACTTCTCCAATGTTAGTAAAAGGGATACTACCAGAACCTGCCGTTCTTGGAATTGCGATTTGGGTAAGCATATCAGAAGTAAGGCGGTTGTACCAGTCAACAACCAATTCAACTTTGCTATTGAATAACGAAGCATCAAAACCAATGTTGGTAGAGGTATTGGTTTCCCATTTACCATTGGCATTACCAAACTGAACTAGGTCAAAACCACCTGCGATAGATGAACCTGTACCGTTGATGTCATAAGCATTGTTGGAAGGGTCAGGTGCGTAGAGTGTGTAAGCATTGTAAACGTTAGGAATCAACTGATTTCCTGTTTTGCCCCAGCCTACACGTACTTTTAAATCATCAATAAATTTAAGGTCTTTCATAAACGAAAGCTCTGTCATACGCATACCCACCGAGAACGCAGGGAATACACCGTAGCGATTGGCTGCTGAGAAACGAGACGAACCGTCGCGGCGGAGAGTGAAGTCAGCAAGTATGAATTCTTTGTAAGAGTAGTTTACTTTACCAAATTGCGAGAAAAGTGAACTTAAAGTGGCACCGCCACCTGCATTGCTCAAACCTGCTGCCGAACCAGCATCCAAATAACGATAATCTAAGTCGTCGAATGCAAAGCTACTACGACTTGCTTGAAAACCAACAGCGTATGTTTTTACGGCTTCTGTTCCGACCAATACATTCAAATTATGAACCCCAATGGTTTTGCTATAATTCAAGGTGTTAAACCACGTCAATGAGCGGTCAAACTGATTGATTACGTTCAAACTATTGGCATTTCGCGCCTCTGCGGCTTCAATATCGCGGTGAAAGTACTCTGAGCGGTTAAACTGATTATATTCAAGACCTAAGCTAGTTCTTGCTTTCAAACCTGGCAAAATGTTTACTTCGGCAAAGACGTTACCAAATACGTGAGAACCTTTGGTGATATTGTCTTTTTCACGATACAAACGAGCCAATGGGTTTGGTGCATTCCCAAGATTACTACCTCTACTACCCGCAAAACCATTGAAGGGAGAAGTATTGGTACCTCCTAAAGCTTCTGGTCCTCCTGTAATGTCAAAAACTGGGATGATAGGGTGTACGCGAATCGCAAACATGATAGGGTTAGATTCGTCGTTGTTTGTGATACCTTGTCTTTCATCGTAAGAGAAAGTAAAGTTTTCTCCAATGGTTAATTTGCCTTTGGTAAACTCGGTGTTGGCACGGAGCGAGTACCGGTCGTATTGTGTATATCTCAAGATACCATCTTGCTTAAAGTAATTGGCTGAGATAGCATATTTGCCAGATTTCGTACCACCTGTAGCACCAATTTGGAAGTTAGCGATAGGGGCTGGGTCAAAAATAGCATCTTGCCAATCAGTTCCTTCTTTGTTAGCCTTAGTAATGTTAAAAGCAGTTCTACCGAGATTGGGGTCGGCAATATCGTTGGTATAAGTGTAGTTGGAAGGTAAAGCTCCAAAGACATTGGGATAGATGTAGTCTGCAACAGTTTGCTCACCGTTAGGCCCAAATTTATATTGAGCGGAGGGAGAGGCTGCCGAAGGGTTTTTACCCGCACCTAAATCAGCTTCATAAAGATACTGGCCAAGTTCTTTGGTGTTAAGCAAACTTAGCATTTTGCCGGGTCTTTGAGTGCCGCTGTAAAAATCAAAAGTAATGCTTGGTTCGCCCGTTTTGCCTTTTTTAGTAGTGATGATTACTACCCCATTGGCAGCACGTGCACCGTAGATAGAAGCCGCAGAAGCATCTTTCAATACCTGCATGGATTCAATATCATTGGGGTTGATCTGGTTCAAAGTGCCCTGTGTAGGAACACCGTCAATGACATACAGCGGGCTGTTATTGTTGATTGAACCAAATCCACGAATACGAACCATCGTACCACCACCCGGCGAGTTGTCGTTTCCTACTACTACCCCGGAGGCACGACCTTGTAACATCTGAGTTACACTGGCCGCAGGCAATGCCGTCAAATCTTTGGCATTTACGACCGTCACCGCGCCGGTAATGTCTTTTTTACGTTGTGACGCATAACCCGTTACAACTACTTCCGAGAGCGATTTAACATCAACGCTCAGGGCAACATTAATAGTGGTGCGGTTTCCTACTTCAATTTCCTGAGTAGTGTAACCAATGTAAGACACGACCAATGTACTGCCCGATGAAGGGGCATTGAGGCTGAACTTACCATCACCGTCGGTAGTAACCCCAATATTGGTCCCTTTTAATAATACACTTACCCCGGGAAGTGGGGTATTTTCGGTGGCGTCCGTCACGCGACCTGTCAGGCGTCCCTGCGCCCATGTTGTCAGTACTGCAAGCCACAATAGCGCAGCTAAGTAAAGGTGTTTTTTCATTGAGTGTTAGATAAATAAGTGAATGAAAGGAATAGAAAGGTAATTTGCAAAGGTAAAGGTAAAACAAGGAACGACAATATTTTTACTTAGTATATTATAAAAAAGTTAAGAAATGAGAAAAGCCTGTTCATCTTAAAGTTTTCGGCATACATCGCTAAAATTTCCTCATTCAACCTAAAAGAAGGTTTTGAATGCATTTCAAACCTTTGCATACTGTTTTCGGACTCATCTTTACATAAAAAGCCGCAACAATATTGCTGCGGCTTTTTATGTAAATTGTCAGATTAATTTATTTGCCGCTTCTTTCCTTGAAAATCTATGATTTCTATGGTCTTTTCTGACCCTGTTAAAGCCATTTTACGAGACGACTGAGAAAAAAATGACGCTCCGTAGTAGAGTTCTTTTCGATACGTTTTACCGTCTTTGGTTTGAACGAGGGCGTAGGCGTCATTGGGCTGCAATAAAATCCATTTTAAAGGGGCGGAGGCTTGGCCGAATACTTTCAGCGGTCCTCGGTTTTGGGTAGCTATCAAGATTCGGCGGCCGGCAGTATTGGTGAGTTGAGCTAACCCTTTGGCATTGGCGGGTACATAAAAACCCGTTACTGCTTGAGTGAGGGGAGCAAAGTTCCCTTTTCCGTCTCCCTTCAAAAGCAGACCATTGGAAGCATCGTAACGTCCTGAACTGGTTTCATTTCCAAAATCATTGGCTACCAGAATCACATCCAGATTGCCGTCTTTGTCAAAATCCTCTACGACCATCCCGTTGATAGGGGAGAACTGAGCGAGGGTAGGTAGCGGTTTGGTTTTGAAAGTGCCGTTTCCTGTGTTTTCAATGTAGACCGAGGTGCAATAGTTAATATCTACCTGAATGGCTTTCTTGCGTTCCGCTTCCGTCAATAGATTATCGTATGTAGCATTGGCAAAATCTCCGTAGGTTTGAAAACGTGCCCGCATTTGAATGAACTGTTTTATTAAATCTTCACGCCCGTGAAAAGGCACGCAAATGGGCTTGTTTTCGGTGTTTGTAAAATAAATGAACGGAATGGCGTCATACATACCATCTTGGTTAAAATCTCCCGCCACCATACTGATGGGATGAGTATCAGACGCTTTGGTGAGGGCATTTAATCCCAAGTTGCCCGCGATGTAATCAATATCCCCGTCGTGGTCAAAATCGGCTCCCACTAAACTGTTCCAAAATCCTTTTTTACTGTCAAGTTCGGAGTGCTGAATGTCGAATTTGCCCTTTTGATTTTTCAGTAATGTCAGAGGCATCCATTCGCCTGCAATGAGCAAATCCATCCAACCGTCGTTGTCATAATCAGTCCACAGGGCGTCGCAGGCAAGTCCTAAATTTTGAAGACTGGGAGCAATTTGGGCTGTAACGTCGGTAAATTTAGGAGTGAGGAGTGAGGAGTGATGACTTCTGACTTCTGACTTCTGACTTCTGACTTCTGGCTCCTGACTCCTGAATGAATCGTTTCTCAAAATAAAACTGCTCACAGCTTTAGGGTATTGGTCGGGTTCAACACGACCTGCAATAAACAAATCTAAATCGCCGTCGCGGTCATAATCGGCAGCGCGGACGCACGATTTGCTGGTGAGAATGGGAGGCAAAGCAGTAGTACTAAGCGTAAAGTTTCCTTTACCGTCGTTGATATACAAACGGTCTTGAAATCCCGGGTCGTTGGCCCGCAATTCATTGCCGCCGCTTGCAATGTACAGATCATTGTCACCGTCGCCATCGGCGTCAAACAGGAGCGTTCCCATGTCTTCCGACGTCTTCTCTGGTCCTTCGATGCCCGGCAAGAGGTCACTTAAAGTAAATGTTCCCGAAGGGTTTTGCAAAAAGAAACGTCCTTTGTGTTGACGTGAGCCACTCACAAAAAAATCATCCAATCCGTCGCCATTTATATCCCCGGCTGCAATAGATGGCGGGTATTGCGAAAGCTTATGAGGAAGCAGTTTTTGAACGTTAAAATCAATGTATTCGGGTTCTTCGTGCGTCCAATGGATGTTGAGCGAGTCGTTTAAGTCATTAAAAAAGTAGTCTGATTTGGGCAATACAGGGATGAAAGCTTGGTTGGCATTGGCCTCTGCTACGTGAATAACTTGGTCGGCTTTGAGGTTTTTCAGCGTTTGCTGTTTGCCGTTAGGCCATACCACTACTGCTGAATCAAGCTGAGTAGTTTCTCCCAATCCAAAATGGGCGATGGGTTCCACCGTAGAAAGATAGCCGCGATAAGGTGAGTGTTCGTAAACCTGCGTTAGCCCTTTGCCGTAATACAACTCCATTCTTGCTCCAAATCCCTGCGGGTTTTTAGTGCCGCCTTTAAATGAAACCCGTAAATAGTGTGCTTTTTCGGAGTTGGATTCTATTAGGTTGTTACGATATACAAAAGCCGAATCGTTGATATTATTGGTAATCATATCCAAATCCCCATCGCGGTCGAGGTCGGCATACGCAGCACCGTTGGAGAAGGAAGGTTCATTGAGTCCCCACTTTTCGGAAACATCTCCAAAGGTTAAATCTCCATTGTTCTTAAAAGCAAAATTGGAAATTTTGACCACGGGAATTTCGCCGATTAAAAAATCTTTGGAGGCAACGGAACTGCTTTGGGCGCGGAATTGGGCAAAGTCGCGATCGGTGACGTCGCGGGGAAAACCATTGGTTACGATGAGGTCACGGTAACCATCGTGGTCAAAGTCAGCGAGCATAGGCGTCCAACTCCAGTCGGTTTGTGCGACGTTGGCTAATAAACTGATTTCTGCAAAGGCTGGGTCATTAGAGTTGGGCTTATTGCCCATATTAAGTTGTAAAGTATTTCGGACGTACTGGTGCGTAAAGCCAAAAAGGTCGTTGTTGAGGTAGGTTTGGTAGCTGTTGGGACCCATCAGTCGTTTTTTGCGTATATTATCCTTGGGCAGCATATCCACGGCTACGATGTCCATGAGTCCGTCGTTGTTGATGTCGGCTACGTCGTTGCCCATCGCCGAGTTGCTCGTATGTTTGAAATAATCGGCGGCTTTGTCCGTAAAAGTTCCGTCCTGATTATTGATATACAGTAAGTCGTCCGACAAATAATCGTTGGTCACATAGATATCTTTAAAACCGTCCTGATTGAAATCACAAATGTTCAGCCCCAAGCCATAGCCTTCGATTTGGATGCCGGCTTGTTTGGACACGTTGGTATAAACGGGATGGCTGAGGCTGTCGGTCCAGTCGCAGCGGTAGAGGCGATCAGTAGTAGGAGAGGAGCCGTCGCGGCGTTTGTCGTGGTATTGATTGGGATTATTCTCAATGGTGTTGGTCAATACGTATAAATCTAAATCACCGTCGTTGTCATAATCAAAAAAAGCGGCGTTCATCGAATGTCCCCGGTCGGCAATGCCGTACTCTTCGGCCATTTCTTTGAAGGCCGGTATTCCGTCTTTGTCATTTCCCTGATTGACATACAGCAAATTAGCACGCTGGGCTTCCGAGCCTTTGGTGGTGGCAGTTAGATAAATATCCATGCGCCCATCGGCATTGATGTCTACTAAACTAACGCCCGAACACCAGCGGGTTAAGTTGGAGATACCCGCTTTTGTGCTGATATTCTCAAAGTGCATCTCACCGCGATTGAGATAAAGACGGCTATCGGCCTGATTGCCCGAAAACACTACATCGGGCAAACTATCACCGTTCATATCTGCGATACCTACGCCGCCGCCATTATAGACGTATTCAAAATCAAGGATATTGAGTGTATCATTTTCTGTGATTCGGTTGGAGAAATCAATTCCTGTTTCACTCACCTCAAGTTTTGAAAACAAAGGTTTGTCTTGGCAGGAAGTAAAAAAGAAAAGGATAAAGGATAAATGGAAAATGATAAATAGGTTTTTTTTCATCCTGATTGATAGATTACAGTCTTTTCGTAAGTTTTGTGGTTTTGGAAATAAACGCCTAATTTAGCTTTCAAATTTATGATATTCCCCTCAAATAATGACTGCTACGCTTTTAAAACCCCGTATAAAAATTGTCAAGCAGGGAAAGCAATACACCTACGATGACTTGGTGCGCCTCACTCCGCCCGACAATGGTAACTACGAACTACGCGACGGAAAAATTATTTTTATGCCTTCACCACTTGTACCTCATCAAATAGCAAGTAGCAATCTTCATATTGAATTAGGTGCTTTTGCTAAAAAGGACAAATTAGGTAGAATATTGGCTGCCCCGATGGATGTACGTTTTACAGAAACTGACATTGTACAGCCTGATTTGATGTTTATTGCCAACGATCGCCTCGGTATTATTCAAAAGATTGTGGAAGGCGCGCCAGATTTGGTCATAGAAATCAAATCGGAAAGCAATACGCCAAAGGAACTTGGCTATAAGAAATTTTTGTACGAAACAGGCGGCGTAAGGGAATACTGGTTGGTGGACGTGGAGGCTAAAACGGTAAAGCAGTATCTGCTGTTAAACGAAGAATTTCATCTGCAACACCAACTTTCCTCTTCTGATACGCTTCATTCGGCGGTCATGGAGGGTTTTGAACTGCTGACAGCAACTATTTTTGAGTGAAATATACCTCAGTAAGACAAACAAAAGCGGCAAGCCTTTCGACTTGCCGCTTTTGTTAAAATAAATAAGAATTGATAGGTGACTAATAGCCTGGATTCTGCTTAATTCCCTGATTACCGTCAGAAGTTTTACTTTGATTAATCACATATTCCGGAATGGGAAGATACTCATCTTTGCCTTTGGTAAAACGAGCCCCCGCCAAGTGGGTTCTAATTTTACCTTCTTTGGCAAAAAAAGCATTTTTAACCTGATCGGCAATACCCCAACGAACCAAGTCGTAGAAACGGTGTCCTTCCATACCTAACTCCAGATAACGTTCAAAGCGAACAGCCGTACGTGCTGCAGCCTTGTCAGTCCACTTAGCAGTGTAGGGATTAACGGTGTAGTCGGCAGCGGGTTTGCCGCCATCCATCACATACGCACTGCCTTTGGCACGATTGCGAACCATGTTGACATATTCCTGCGCTTTATCTAAGCTTCCTACTTCTACCTCACATTCGGCAGCCATAAGCAATACATCCGCGAAGCGAATGATCAACTGATTTTTACCTAACTGCCCTTGTCCCCAGCCACCTGATACGAAGTATTTATCTAATTCGCCTTTGGTTTGAATGTTTTTAATAGGCATATACGGACCTCCATTGGCTAAGTTACGAATCCAAGAACCTTTAGCAACGCCCCAATCCAGAAAAGGAATACCCACACGTCCCACTGTCCAGTCCAAGCGCGGATCAAAACGTCCTTTATCTGGAAAAGCGGTAGGGGAATTTTCGTGGTTTTTTACGTCGATGTCGTTGTATGTAGCAATTAAAGGCAATCCAGCAGCGTCTGTTTTAAAGGCATTCACCAATGACTGCGCCGGCTGGTAAAATCCGCAGCATCCCGTGGGGCCGTCATTGTGAGGATTGGTAA
Organism: Runella sp.; assembly: GCF_027484545.1. Taxonomy (GTDB): domain Bacteria; phylum Bacteroidota; class Bacteroidia; order Cytophagales; family Spirosomataceae; genus Runella. The sequence continues at coordinate 24,942 of NZ_JAIXST010000087.1, forward strand.
GTTCGGCATCTTTGTTGCTGTTGGCTCCGCCTGTACCGTCACCTGTGGTATATTGAATTCCGAAAACTGCTTCCTGCTCGTTTTCAAAGTCACCTTGGAAGACTTGGTTGAAATTTTTCAGCAACCCGTATTTTTGGCCTTTACTGTTTTTTCCGTTGGCAATAATTTGGTCAAACAAGGTTTTGGCTTCGGCATATTTTCCCTGATACAAATAGGCTTTGGCCAGAAAAGCCCCCGCCGCCCACTTGTTTACCCGTCCGATTTGGGCTTGAGTTTCAGGCAGGTTATCAAAAGCAAACTTAAACTCGGCTTCAATCTGAGGATAAATATTTTTATCGTTAGTTAATGCTTTAAAATCAGCAGTAGTGATCGCTTTTTCATCTACCCAAGGCACGTTGTTGAAGTTGCGTTTTGCCTCAAAATGATGATAGGCGCGAATAAACTTCGTTTCGGCCTCAATGCGCTTTTTATCTGTGTCCGAAATGTCCTTTGCCTGAGCCAAGAGATTCAGCGTATTATTTGCCATGCCAATTCCATCGTAGCAGGCACGCCATTTATCATTGATGGAGCTATTGCTGGGTAATACCTCAAAACGTTCAATTGGGTTAAGTTGTCCCTGGTCAGAGGCTTCGGTGCCTTTATAGGCATCGTCGGAGCGAACTCCGCCCCATACCCAATTCATGGCGCTGGTGTACCAACCCGCTACGTTGCTGCCAGTCAGGGTTCGATAGGTTGAAATTAAAGCCCCGTTTACGCCTGCTGAGTTAGAAAGCGAAGTTTCGGCAATGGCTCCAAGGGGCGGCCTTTCCAGAAAGGATTCTTTGCAAGAATAAAGTACCAAAGAGGCTACACTTGCAGTAGTGAATATAATTTTTAGTGTATTTTTCATTGTTTGAAATTTTTAGTTGACTGGTGATTAAAAACCAAAATTAAAACCGAAAATAAATACTGAAGGCGCAGGTGTACGGAACTGATCTACGCCCATTGACAACTCGCCGCCCAGAATACTGATGTCAGGGTCAGGACCACTGTATTTGGTGATTGTGAACAGGTTTTGGCCCTGTACATAGACACGAGCGCGGCGAACTCCAATTTTTTTGGTGGCAACACTTGGAATATTATAGCCCAACTGCAACTGACGAAGGCGGAGATAGGAGCCGGGCTCTACGTAATAATCAGTAGAAAGTTGACCTGAAACCGCATCGTTGGCGTTGATAATCGGCAATTTACCTCCTGTATTTTGAGGTGACCAAGAATCAGTTAATACACGGCTGCTTACACCGCCCACAAATCCTCTCAAATCAGTAAACCACTTAGTATAGTTGTAAATTTTGTTTCCGTAGTTCCAGTAAAGGAAGGCATTGAAATCGAAATTTTTGTATTTCAACACAATGTCGGATCCCATTTGGAATTTAGGAATTGGACTGCCGATGTAGGTACGGTCAGAGTTGTTGATGATACCGTCGCCGTTTACGTCGCGCAATTTCCACACGCCCACTTTGTTGTAAGTACCAAACTTAGGATGTCCGTCCACTTCTGATTGGGTTTGGAAAAGACCATCAATTTTAAATCCGTAGAAAGTAGAAAGTGCCTGGCCTGCCTCGGTGCGTTGTACGCCTCCCAAACGACCTGCTCCTACTTCAAAAAAGGCACTTCCTTCGGCATCCAATTTTTTAGCAACGTTATTAAAACTTGTGAAGGTGAGTGCCACATCATATTCTAAATCACGACTCACGCGGCCACGGGTGGAGATAGATCCGTCAATGCCTTTGTTGACCATTGTTCCAACGTTGATTTGGGGTTGGCCTACGTTCATTTCAAGACCGTTTCGCTGGCGACCTACCAGCAAGTCTTTGGTTGTATTGTTGAAGTATTCAATGTTAAAATTTAATTTCCCTCCCCAAAGACTCCCGTCCAAGCCTACGTTAATCATTTCGGCGGTTTCCCAACGCGTGCCAGGGTTTCCTACCACAGAAGGCCGATAGCCAATCACGGGTGCAGTATTACTTCCGTTGATATCGTAAGCAGTACCGGTAAGGCTTGCTCCGAAGAAAGAGTAAGCATTGGTAGAACCTACGTTGCGTTGGCTACCCATTTGCCCCCATCCAGCCCGAAGTTTCAAATCACTGATGGCCGAGAAGTTTTTGATGAAAGGCTCTTCCGACATACGCCAAGCTAAACCAACTGCGGGGAAAATAGCTTTACGGTTTTCAGGGCCGAATACCGACGACGCATCCTGACGCAACGTAAAGCTCAACATGTATTTATCATTGTACTGATATTCCGCTTTTCCAAAAATGGAGTACAACGTACGCGGAGTAGAAGGAGCACCGCTATTTTGGGGTAGGTTTTTACCCGTATTTAATGAACGGAAAGCAGGATCGCTAAAGTCGTAGTCATTACGAGAAGCACTGATACTACGGAATTGTTCAAAAATAGACTCTGTGGCGGCAAAAAGCTTAATGTTGTGCTTATTGGCTAAAGTTGTATTGTATTGTACACTGTTGGTCCAAGTCCAAGAACCTCCGCGGAAGAAATATTCACTAAAAGCATTGTTTTTCTGTTTCTCCGCCCGTTCATACGTAATATAAGTGAAGTTGAACCCGTTGCCGATGCGTTGGTCAATCCCGAAAGAACTGGAAAAAGTAAGTCCTTTATATAAATCAATTTGGGCATAAATATTCCCTAAAAGATTGAAGCCATTATATCCATTGTCTTTACCTCTGACCATCCCCGCGATGGGATTGGTTCCGTTACCTGATTCTCCAATCCCGCTGCCGCTGAAGTTTCCGCGAACGTCATAAACAGGTTGATAAGGCATCATACGATAAGCCTGCGCCCAGGGTGAGCCTTCGCCTGAGAAATCCAAACCTCCGCCTAAATCAAACGGGTTGCCGTTTGAACCTTTCTGGTCAGTGAATGTAAGCTGGAAGTTTTCACCTATTCTCAACCATTTTACGGGATTAAACCGGGTATTGGCGCGGAAAGTATAACGGTTTAAGTCGGTGTATTGGAATATACCTTTTTGACCAAAATAGTTAAGTCCTAAGGCATAACTTCCTTTTTCGTTACCGCCCGTGGCAGTAATTTGGTGACTTTGCACGGGAGCCGTCTGCGTTACTTCGCGGTGCCAATCGGTTCCCGGGCTGGTATCATATACCTGATAGGGATCATACGAATCAGGGTTGAGGTCAGGGAATACGCGGTATTGGCTGATGTCAGGTCCTCTGTAACCTTGGGCGTTTACGTTCATTGACGTAAATAATTGCGCCGGAATAACGGGCGATGCGCCACTACCGAAAATAGCACTTCGGTTAGGAATGCCTGCTCCGCTAAATGAACGCCACAGAAAATCAGCGTATTGGGCCGTATTAAGCATTTTTGGGTAACTGCGCTCCGGGGTTTTTTGAATTCCATAATACCCGTCATAGGAAATCTCCGCTTTGGTTCCTCCCTGACGAGTCGTAACAACGATTACACCGTTGGCCGCGCGTGAACCGTAGATAGAGGCAGACACGGGGTCTTTCAATACTTGTACCGATTCCACATCCTGCGGGTTGAGGGCATTGGCGTTGTCAGTAGGTACACCATCAATCACATAGAGCGGGTCATTATTTCCAAAAGAAACAAAACCTCTGATTCTAATTTTAGAAGCCGCGCCCGGTGCACCCGTTCCACTAACGGTCACCCCAGCAGCCCGTCCCTGTAACATGGAACTCAAGTTAGCTGAAGGTTGGGCTACCATGGTTTTGGTATTTACCACCGACACCGAACCTACAATGTCCTTTTTCCTTTCAGAAGTGTAGCCCGTAACTACTACCTCGTTTAGCAGGTTTAAGTCCGGTATAATAACCACATCAATGGTACTCCGGCTTCCAACAGCTATTTCTTGCGCCACATACCCTACAAATGAAAATACCAGTGTGCCGTTATTAGGCACATTAATGGAGTAGGAACCGTTGTTGTCGGTAGAAACTCCGATGTTGCTACCTTTGACGAGTATCGTCACTCCAGGCATGGACGAACTCGTTTCGCCGTCGGTAACTTTTCCCGTTACTTTCCGGTCTTGGGCGTGTGCAGGATCAGGAGCAAGGAGTAACAGAAACGTCCAAGCTACTGCGCACATTAGCAGTGAATAAAACTTTGGTTTCATAATTAAAAAACTGATAGGTTAAAAAGTGAATAAAAAAACTAAAAAAAATACAAA
>NZ_JAIXST010000324.1 GCF_027484545.1 Runella sp.
CTCAATACCATTAAAACTGTCTAAATCTGTAATCAACGATAAATCGCCTTCCACTAAAACAGTTTCGCCTATATCAGTTGTGATTTCAATTTTTACTTTTGCCATAATTGTGATTTTGAAAACAAAAATAACAGGACAAAAGGGTTAACACACAAAATATTACAGCGGGATTTAATTCACCAGATAGGCAGATGCCTATTGTTAAATCAGAACCCAGTGAACCGAAAAATGAAAAGCTAACACCGATTGAGCGTATCTATCAAAAATACATTCGTAAAATGTCGGAAAGCGTACCGCCAAATGCAGCAACTATTGCGGAAGAAATAGGGATGAGCGTTTCCCAATTTAAATCACTCTTTGAAAGACGCTATGGAAAAACTTTTTCCCAATGCTATATAGAAGAGAAGATGGAATATGCCGCAACCCTGTTGGAGAAAGGTTTCAGGGCATCAGAGGTTGCCAGAGAATAGGGATATTCTCAACCTATCAAGTTCAATAAAATGTTTCAAAAACAGTTTGGCATGACGCCCAAGCAGTATCAATTGAATAAAATAAAGTAGACAGGGAGGGCGAACTTGTAAAAAAATGTGAGCTGGGAAGTGACAACTTGAAAAGCCGACAGAGCCCTGCTTAACGGCCTTCCCCCACCGTTACTTCAGTGATGAGGGTGGAGTGAGCTTTGCCCCGGAATGTCCCCGATACGGGAGTAATGAGTTGAGGGTCGGAAGAGGAAGCTAAATAAATATGATTGTTCATGATTGCTTTACCTTCAGTGGGGTCAAATCCTCGCCAACCTGCTCCGGGCAAATAAACTTCTGCCCAAGCGTGAAGATCGTGCTCCTGAAGCGCATTGCCGTACAAATAACCGCTGACAAATCGGGCGGCGATACCTACGCTGCGGCAACAGGCCACAAACAACTGAGCAAAATCACGACAAGAACCTTTGCGCCCAATAAGCGTGTGTTCAGGTGCGAGAGGTGCCCCGACATCGCGCCGTTCATAGACAAAGTTTTGATAAATCTCCCTGCAAAGTGTTGTTAAAAAAGGAACCGTCATCCAACGAGCCAAGGCACCCATTTGGCGGGCGTATTGTTCTACGTAGGTTGTCACTCCTTCGCGGATAAGGTAGGGCTGTAAATGTTTTTTGAGAATATCCGGGTATTGGAAAGGAAGGCGTTCGGTTTCAAATGGAAATAACAAAAACCCAAATACATTAAAATCGTTGGACAACACATTCATTTCTACCGAAATGGTGAGGAGGTTGGTAGGTTCACGAAAATAAGCGATTTGTTGGTGATTTCCTTCGACGTCAATGTTGTGAACCAACATACTTGGGGTGGGCTCAATAGTGAGGACACAACTCACGATTTGCTGGTGAGGGTAGGCTTTGGGAAATAAATAAATAGAATGGGGGTCTAAAGAAACCGCTTCTGAATAGGTGTAAGATAGCTTGTGGGATACTCGTAGGTTCATGGATAAAGCTTCCTTGTGGTTGTCCGGGAGCAATGGACTTTAGGAGTAGGCAGAGACAAGCTCTGCCTCTACACCTTTTCGCGTACTTTTTCGAGAATAGGATCCATCCAATCATTGGGGAGCCTTTGCACGGAATTCTGGAGCAACATACTCCATTGCAGCGACAAATGCGCCAAGTCATCTTTTTGAAAACGATGTTCTGTGAGATGAAAACTGTCTTTTTCGTACATCACTACATCAATCGGATAGTCCACATCGTTGGCACTTACGCGGGTGGAATCAAACGACAAAAACCCTACCTTGAGAGCTTCCGTGAGTGATGAGCCGTATTTTAAACTCCTGAATAGGAGGGGTTTGCCGTAGTTAGAGTTGCCAATGACAAAAAATGGAGAGGTTTCGCCCACTTCCACCCAGTTCCCTTCCGGATAGAGTAAATAAAGCTTATGCTCATCGTCGTCTTCGAGCTGTCCGCCTATAATAGCGTGCAGATTAAAACGCAGCCCTGCATCATCTAAGGCTTCTTTGTCTTCGCGGGCTACGCGCCTTACCTGTTGCCCAAGGGCATTGACTGCTTTATACAATTTATTAAAACTGTGGTCTTGCTCTTCCAATACTTCACGGAAATAAGTCACGGCTTTATCGCGCACCGAGCGAAGCCCCGATGTCATGATAAACAGAGAGTGATTTTCTAACTGGTGAACAGAGATTTTCTTGTTGGTACTCACCTCCGTACCGGAAGTCAGACGGGTATCTGCAATTGCCACCAGGCCCGAAGCGACTTTTATGCCAAGACAATAGGTCATTCTTTTTTTAGTAGTTATCCTTGTGATTGAGATTGGTAAGAATCCACCGGTTTTATATCAAAATAAGTTTCAAATATTGATTTACTTACTTCATTGCCCCGAATTTGGAATTGGTCGAGGTATTGATGTAAACCTGTGCTGAATATATCCTCTACTTCGGTAAATTCGATTTCGGAGCGGAGTTTACCCATCATTTTTTCGGCCTGATTGCTGAAACGATTGGTAAGCGGAGTTCCCGATATTTCGTACAAAGATAATTCTGCCTGACGGATACAGTGTGCCATAGCTCGTGGAAAAAGTTTGTCCAAAATCAAAAACTCAGCAATGTGTGTAGGCGTAAGTGTTTGATATTGTTGGCGGTACATGTTGTAAGCACTCACTGATTTGAGTACGGCTGTCCACAAAACGAGTTCAAGTGTGCTGCCTGTTACGTCCGAATCCGGCAATAAAGTAAAGTACGATACGTCTAAGAAACGGGAAGTTTTGTCAGCACGTTCCATAAAGCGTCCCAAACGTCCAAAATGCCAGGCTTCGTTGCGCGTGATGGTCGCATCTACGATTCCGTAATACAATTGCGTACCGTTACGAACTTGGGTATAGAACTCCTGCATGTGGTTGAGGTCCCATTCCGCTTTAGGCTTCACATCCCGAATCCATAAGTAGAGTTCGTTCAGGTTTTCCCACATTTCTTTGGAAATACTTTCACGAATAGTCCGGCCATTTTCGCGGGCATACGACAGGCAACTGTAAATAGAGTTGGGATTACGCTTATCGAAGGTCATAAAATTGATGACATTCTCGCGCGTAGGTTCGTCGTAATGTTGGTAAAAGAGGAAATTGTCGGCAGTCGCAATCAAAAGCGGTTCCCACTGTTCGTTAACGTTGGGAGGTAGATCAAGTGCCAGATTAAAATTAACTCCAATAAAGCGGGCGTAATTTTCGGCTCGCTCTATGTAACGATTCATCCAATACACTGAATCGGCAACGCGGCTTAGCATGGCCATATTTATAAGGTGGGGGTTGGTTATTGACAATCGCTAAACTACGGCAATAATCCGATATGACCAAATTTTTGTAGTGGTATGTCAATAGGCCACAGTTTGCGGTTTACAGTTTAGTGTTTGCCGTTTACGGTAGACAGTTTGCGTTTTACGGTTCGCAGTGTTAATAACTGACTGTGAACTGTAAACCACAAACTGTAAATGATTAATTGAGAATCGATAACCTATTTTGCAGAAAATTTATAAACCGTTTTTGTTTTATAGGTTTCGCCGGGACGTAACACTACGCTTGGGAAAGAAGGCTGATTGGGGGAATCAGGATAATGTTCGGTTTCAAAGCAAAAGCCCGAACGTTTCTTATAAACGACACCACTTTTGCCGGTAATCCCCCCATTCAGGAAGTTGCCCGTATAAAATTGAACCGCAGGCTCGGTCGTAAATACTTCCATAAAACGTCCTGAAGTAGGTTCGTAAGCCGTTGCCGCCAAACGAAGTGAGTCTTTCGAGCCATTAACTACCCAACAATGGTCATAACCGCCACCCAATTTGATTTGCTCGTCTTTTGGGTCATTAATGCCAGCCCCGATAGCCGTGGGTTTTGTAAAATCAAAAACAGTGCCTTTTACCGGACGTACCTCACCTATGGGAATAAGTGTTTTGTCAACCGGGATAAAGTTGTCGGCGTTAATGGAAATTTCATGGTTTAATACATCACTTTTGCCTCCCGTTAGATTAAAATAGGAGTGGTTCGTGAGGTTGACGACGGTTGGTTTATCCGTAGTTGCAGTGTATTCAATTTCAAGGGAATTATCGTCGGTCAGGCGATAAATGACTTCGGTGTTCAGATTGCCGGGAAATCCTTCTTCCCCATCTTTGCTGACATAAGTAAGTTTGATGGCATTTTCTGCATCAAGCACTTCGGTTTTCCAGATTACTTTGTCAAATCCTTTTAGCCCACCGTGCAAACTGTTGGGGCCGTTGTTGGCGGCAAGTGTATAGGTTTTGCCATCCAGCGTAAATTTAGCATTGGCGATACGGTTGCCGTAGCGACCTACCAACGCGCCGAAGAAGGGGCTGGATTTTAAATAACCGCCCAAGGTATCATACCCCAATACGACATCTCCAAAAACGCCGCCTTTATCGGGAGTATTCAAATGAGTGATAAGACCGCCATAATTGGTGATTTTTATTTCCATTCCGTTTTTATTACGGAGGGTATAAAGGTCGGCAGTTTGGCCGTCAGGCAGTTGCCCAAAAGTTGTTTTAGTAATAGCCATCGTAGTATCAGCAGCGGCAGATTGATTTTGTTGGTTGGAGCCACCGCAAGAGAAAAGCAAATGTCCTAAAATGCAAAGAGAAAAAGAAAAAAAGACAGATGAGCGCATAAGGGCCGAGTTTAAGTTGAACGCTATTTAAAGCGTTTTCCCTTTTTGTTCCTACTCACTCAAAACCGATTTAAGCATTGGTTTGTGATGGATTCTGCGGAGGTTTGTTGGGTTTGGGTCCGCTTTTGCGCCTGAACGGTTTTTTCTTAGCAGGTCTTTTTTGAGGTGCGGCGGCAGTTGAACCGGATTTATATTCCGGGGCAGCACCCAAGGCAGCAGGCAACGGAATTTTCGGGATTTCTTTCCCAATCATTCGCTCAATCGCTGCGAGTTTGCGCAAATCTTTGTCGTTGATGAAGGTAATGGCTGTCCCGGTAGTTTCGGCGCGGGCTGTGCGCCCGATGCGGTGAATGTAGTCTTCGGGGTCGTGGGGAGCGTTGAAATTGACCACCAAGCTAATCCCTTCAATGTCAATACCGCGAGAGAGAATATCGGTCCCAATCAAAATGGGCAGTGACTTGCTTTTGAACTCGCGTAAAATCTCTTCGCGCTCTTTTTGCTCCAGGTCAGAGTGGAACGCCTTTGCTACCAAGCGAGTACGTTTCAATTCCTCATTCAGTTTCTTGACGTTGTCTTTGGTGGAGGCAAAAATGATAACGCTGGGATAGTCCCCTTCTTTCAGAATATGTTTCAAAAGGGCTATTTTTTGATCGTCATAAACCATGTATACCTGCTGAAGGATACCTTCGGCAGGTTTGGCTACTGAAATGCTGATTTGTTCGGGGTTTTGAAGGATCGTATTGGCCAGTGTTCTGATTTTTGGCGGCATCGTTGCCGAAAACAGAAGCGTTTGACGTTGGGCGGGTAAATAACTGATAATCTTAATGATATCATCATAAAAGCCCATGTCCAACATCCGGTCAGCTTCGTCCAGAATGAGGTGCTGTAAGTTCTTGAAATTGATTTCGCCCATTTGCAACAGCGCAATTAATCGTCCGGGAGTAGCAATAATGACATTGCCTCCTTCGGCCAAAGCTTTCCGCTGCTGACTCCACGCAGCTCCGTCGCCTCCACCGTAAATGGCAATGGAACTTACCCCGGTAAAGTAGCCTAAACCTTCAATTTGCTGATCTATTTGAATGGCCAGCTCGCGGGTGGGAGCTAATATTAAGGTATTGAGATGCCGTATGTTATCGGGAGCATCAATGATTTTATTCAAAATAGGCAACAAATAGGCCGCGGTCTTACCCGTACCCGTTTGAGCGCAGGCAATCAAGTCTTTATTATTCAGAATTACGGGTATGGCTTGAACTTGGATGGGAGTAGGATGGTCAAATCCCATGGCGTGAAGGCCATCTAAAAGCTCATATTCAAAATCAAAATCGTCGAAAGTCAAGGAGTGTGCAGTTAGAGTGAAAATACAAAAATAGGGTTTTGTTGCAAAAAATGTTCTTTTAAGGTATTAATTTAGTATTTCGTCGCCAATTAGCCAACACCACCGCCGTCGCAATGCCTATGTTCAATGATTCAGCGCCGCCAAAGCGGGGGATAGTGATTTATTGATGAAAAGTTAAGAGGTTTTTTCACCGGTAAAAATAGCTGCTGCACTTCTCAAAATCGGGTAAAACGGGTTTTGCTAGGGTGATTGCATCAAGTGTTAAGTTGGTTTAACAGGGTTTTAAGGTAAGCATCGTCGCGAGCGGCTTTCTTTCGCTTACGAGCCAAACTCATTTCAGTCGGCTCTCGCTTTAAG
>NZ_JAIXST010000168.1 GCF_027484545.1 Runella sp.
CTACTCCTGCTGCCAACCTGTGCAAAGGGTCTCCTAATTTTATCAATTTTTCAATCCGAAAGGCTGTATCAAATAAACCAAAATCTCTATGTCTTTTAAATCTCTTCATATACAAATATACTGAATATCAGTCTATTATATAAATTTACTGATTTTTAGAGACGCCCTTACCTCAAAATGAACTATTACCCTTGATTTTTGAACAATAATCGTTTGGTGAAAACGATTATTGGCTTCAGCGATATTTTTCGATAACTTAATAAAACGGGGCTACTTCCATCAGAATCAGCCCCGTCGAATCACGCCTTTCCAACTCAAATTTTACTCCACCTTCACGAACTTCAAGGTCGCTTGCTTCTCAGCGGTATGTACCCGCAAGAAATACATGCCATTCGTAATCTCGCTGACATTTAACTCCTCTTGGTGGGCGTTGGTCTCGGGTACAAAAGCGCGTCGCAACAGCATCCGTCCCGAAGCATCTAGTAGGCTTACGTTTACTTTTTGGCCTTTGGTGTCGGTTACTTTTAGATGCAGGGTTTGAGCCACAGGGTTGGGCATTACTTGGGCAAAGAGCCCGTTATCCGTTGTCCGTTGGCCGTTATCCGCAGCTACTCTGGCTGCGCCCTTACCTACCCCATCTTTGGATTGAATTCTAAACCAAAACTCTTGGTAAGCCAGCACATTGCCTTGCGGCTGACGCGTGGCGGGGAAGATACTGCCCTGCCCCTTCTGATCCCAGTAGCGAATGCCTAATTTGTAAGAACCTTTCGGTAAGCCTACGTCATACAAGTTACCCCCACTACCGTCGTCCAAGAAGAAACCGTAAACAGGGTGATTTTGGGCGTACAACTCGGTGAAACCCGCTCGGTTGGCGTACATCAGATAGGGCGCGTTGTTCTCGTGGGTGTTATAAGAACGTATCACCCCAACTTCAGGGGTTGCCAGCATATCGAAAGTCAATGAACCTGCTGTGCCTAAAGCACAAGCTTCGGCGTGAATTGTCCAGTAACGCGGCGCGGTTTTGTTCATATTCTCCGAATAGTAAATCGTCGGGTTGGCTTGGGTGCTGTATTCCAGCGTTGGCCCTGCATCGGGGGTGATGAACTGACTGCTCCAGGCTGATTTGTCGTTGATAGCTTTGATGCCCGATTGAGATTGACCGATGTTGATGGGGGTGAGGCTAAAAGTCGAAATCCATTCTATGCTGTAAGGTGCACTGGAGGTACTTTCGCAGAAGCCTTTCTGTTGGCACTTAGCCGTGAGGGTTTGCGAGCTTGGATTGTTGGCGTTTAAAGCTAGCACCGTGGCGGTAGAACCATTACTCCAAAGCACGGTAGAACCCTGCGGGCAGTTGGTAAAAAGTAACACTTCCGTTCCCGCACAAACCGAAGTGGATGGATTACTTGAAATCGTCGGAGCAGCCAAAACACCTTGAATAGTTACGTTAGCCGTGGTCTTAAACTCGGCGCAGCCGTTGGCCGCGGCAATGGTTAGGGTCACCAAGTAAGTGCCAGGGGTGCTGGCCGCTAAGTCAATTGCGCCCGTGGTGGCATCAATCACCAGTCCTGCCGTGGAGCTAAACGTACCTCCCGAGCTTCCCGTGCGGGTCACACTGGCTGTGCCGCCGTTGGCGCAATAAGGCGTACCTGAATAGGCAATCGTGGCCGTGGGAGCTGCCGTGATGGTGATGACAGCCGTCGTGGTGGCTGATTGGTTACAAGTGTCAGTATAGGCGTATTGGACCAAGTAAGTCCCTGGCGTAGTAGCCGCTAAGTTGACCGCACCTGTACTGGCATTGATAGAAAGACCCGTGGCATCGGTGCTATAAACCCCACCTGCGGGTGCGGTAACCGTAACCGTAGCCGTACCGCCGTTGCTACAATAAGGATTACCGTTGTAAACAATAATACCGCCAACGATGCGGGTAAGTACGGTAACAGTGACTGAACCACCTTGAACTTGACCACAATTATTGTCGTCTTTGACACTCAATAAAGTATAAGTGGATGCACCCGTAGTATTGGGGGTTACACTGACCGAATTACCATCAGTAGTCTTGACGGTCGTAGGAACGCCATCCCCTATTTTATAGGTAAAGGTGTAGGGGGCTGTGCCGTTGGCGCCCGTGAAAGTAACCGTTGGAAGACAAACTGTACCAGAAGTGGCAATGATCGCCGTGGGCGCGGGATTGACCGTAATGCTTCCTGTGGCATTCACCGTACCGCAGCCGCCCGTTAATGGGATGCTGTAGCTGAAGGTGCCCGATGCGGTGGGCGTACCGCTAATGCTAATCACATTCGCTGCCCAGGCCGCACTTACGCCGGCCGGTAATCCGGTCGCGGTGCCGATGCCGGTAGCACCAGTGGTGGCATGCGTGATATTGGTTAAGGCCGTATTGATACAAAGTGTTGGTGTGGAAGAGGCTGCACCTGCTGTTTTGTTTGGGGTAACCGTAATCGTTCCCGTGGCATTGACCGAACTGCAGCCGCCCGTTAATGGGATGCTGTAGCTAAAGGTGCCCGATGCGGTGGGCGTACCGCTAATGGTAATCACATTCGCTGCCCAGGCCGCACTTACGCC
>NZ_JAIXST010000084.1 GCF_027484545.1 Runella sp.
CTACTTGATAAATTTATTATCGGTCTGGGAATTTGCCCTGAAACCACTAAAAATTCAGACAATTATCAAAATCTAATCAATTATACTAAAATCGCCGCTTAATTCGTAGCGGACTATTGATTAAAAGTACAAACCTAAAAAAATCCAACGTCCTCCACAACTTTTGGTTTTGTTCCAGAAGCAGTACGTTTTTAAAACAATTACAGTACGTTTTGGAAAGAGCTAAAAATTAAAAAGCCCCAAAACGAGCTGTTTTGAGGCTTTTAACGTTACCACGCGCGATTTTGTGACCCGTAGGGGAATCGAACCCCTGTTTCAACCGTGAAAGGGTCGTGTCCTAACCGCTAGACGAACGGGCCGACTGGTTCCATTGTTCGCTGCATTAGTAAAACGTGGTGCAAAGGTACGTTTATTTTTGATTGTGTCAACCCCTTAGCTATTATTTTTTAAAAACTATTTTATAATCGTTGATAGTCAGTACTTTTGGTGAAATATTTTTTTAAATGTTATCAAAAGTGAAACAAATCTTAAAAGATTCTCATTTTCGTGTAAGTGGAAGCTTGTGGATTGAAGGCGAAGAAAAACGCTTTTTAGGACCAGGACGAGTCGAATTATTGGAACGTATTAATGATACAGGCTCAATAAATCAGGCAGCAAAACAAATGGGGATGTCATATAAGAAGGCCTGGGAAATGGTTAATTCACTTAATTCTCAAGTAAACACAACGCTTGTAATGACTCAAACAGGTGGAGAAAAAGGAGGAGGTGCTATCATAACGGAAGAAGCTAAACAATTAATTATGTATTATCATCTTCTCAGAAAAAGATTTGAGACTTTTTTAGAAACTGAAAGTAGGCAATTAGGAGAATAATCAGGTTTTGAGTTGACAGTCATATAAAAAAAAACTACTTTTGCACCCACATAAAAGGCAATAAGCCTTACATGTTTCGGGATATGGCGCAGTCCGGTAGCGTACTTGTCTGGGGGGCAAGGGGCCGTGGGTTCAAATCCCGCTATCCCGACAACAAAGAGTCTAAATACTCACAAAAGCCGTTAAATCGCATGATTTAGCGGCTTTTTGTTTGGAATAAGCTCAAAGAAAATCAAGGTTTTTCAAAAAATATTACACCTATTCGGTTACCTATTTGTATTATTGAAAAAAGGTAACCGAATCGCCTGTAATAAACAGATTATCAGTCATTTATATTGATTCAATTTGTTGGATTTTGGTCATTTCACAAGGGCAACTTTAAACTGTTCGGTTACCAAAATCATTCAAATTTCGTCAAATGACAACAACTACTACATTTAGTGTTCTCTTCTGGGCAAATCAAGCAAAAAGCCGAAATGGTCTCGCTCCCATCTACGCTCGCATCACCGTTGATGGTAAGCGTTCCGAAATTTCGCTAAAACGCTCCATTTCGTATGAGGCATGGGACAATGTCAAAGGAAGAGCCAGAGGCACGAAAGCGGAGGCCAAAGCCCTCAATGCTTATCTTGATCAGGTAAAAAGCCGTTTACTTGAGTGTCAGGAAACTTTACTGAGAGAAAAACGCCTCGTCACTGCCGAAGCCATCAAAAATGGCTATCTGGGAACTGGAGAGCGTGAACATACCCTGCTCAGTCTTATCAAGTACCACAATGAAGAACTATCTACTACCATCAAACCTGGTACCCTCAAAAATTACTTCGCCACCCATAAATACGTTGAACGATTCCTGAAAGAGAAACTAAAAACCTCTGACATATTTCTATCCGAACTCAATCATAAATTTGTAGTGGACTTTGAACTATTCATCAAAAATACGGCAGCACCCTTGGACCCTTTGCGCCGTTGCGGTAACAACACCGTCATGAAACACATTGAACGACTGCGAAAAATGATCAACGTCGCCATCAGAAATGAATGGATTACAAAGGATCCTTTTCAGAGATACCGCCTTTCATTCAATAAAACCAATCGCCATTTCTTAACCGCCGAAGAATTGACCTTGATTGTAGAAAAAGCATACCCCATTCAAAGGCTGCAGCAGGTCAAAGATTTATTTGTATTCAGTTGCTACACAGGTCTGGCTTACACTGATTTGATACATCTAACGTCCGAAAACCTCGTCAGGGGTATTGATGGACAATTGTGGATTGAATCCAGCCGTCAGAAAACTGACCAAGCCATCAAAGTGCCGCTGTTGAACCAAGCGCTTGAGATCTTGAATCGCTATCAAGATCATCCCAAAGCCGTGGTTTATGGACGTTTATTTCCGCCTATCTCAAACCAACGAATGAACTCTTATCTTAAAGAAATCGCCGATACGTGCGGAATTTCCAAAAATCTGACGTTTCACATTGCACGTCATACGTTCGCCACAACGGTTACGCTGACTAACGGTGTACCAATTGAATCAGTATCGGCGATGCTTGGCCACAGTACCATTCGTACCACGCAGATTTACGCTAAAGTAGTCGAATCAAAACTAAGTGGTGATATGAAGGCTTTGCAGAAAAAACTGACTCCTTTCCAGACAAATAACGCAGATACAGGGAGTTAATCCGACTCAATAATCGGAGGTTCACATCCAACCCTCCTCCCAATCCAAATACTCACCCCCTCTGATAATATCAGAGGGGACTTTAATAATTGATTTTTATCTTTGTCCAACCAAGTCACCCTTTTAATCCATGAACGAAATCAATTATCTGTCTTTCATACAAGAAGTTAAAGAACATATTGTCAGAAGCCGCTACATCGCGGCTCGACTCGTCAATCGTGAACAACTTTTGCTCTACTTTTTAGTCGGCAAGCGGCTTTCTGAAAAGGTGGCTGCGGAGAAATGGGGAGCTAAGGTCATTGAGCAGATAGCCGCTGATTTGCAAAAAGAACTGCCCGGACTGCGGGGCTTTTCTTTTACAAACCTCAAAAATATGAGGCAGTTTGCCGACGAGTATTCTTCTAACGCACTTTTGGAGTTGATAACTGTAAAAGTGCAAGGCGTAGAAAATGAGAGTATTATAAATAGCCAGTTGACAACTGGCCAATTTGAAGGGCTAACTCCTGACCTGTTTTTTGGGATAGGCTTTACTCAACATATCCTATTGCTAAATAAATGCAAAATTTGGCAAGAGAGGCTTTTTTACATGACCCGAACGGTTGAGAACCACTGGACAGGGGAAATGCTGGAATGGCAAATCAAAACCCAATTATATCAAAAACAAGGTAAAACCATTCAAAACAACTTTGGCAAAACCCTGTCGCCAGCTTTACAACAAAGCTCTACGTTGGCTTTCAAAGACGAATATCTACTTGACTATATCAACATCGAAACGGACGACGAACGTGTGGTTGAAAAAGGTATCGTCAACAACATAAAGGAATTCATCATGCGAATGGGGAAAGGCTTCTCATTCATTGGTAATCAGCATCGCTTGGTTGTTGATGAAGACGAATTCTATATTGACCTTTTATTTTATAATCGAATCTTGAAATGCCTTGTAGCCTTTGAACTCAAAAAAGGGAAGTTCAGGCCCCAAGATGCAGGGCAGTTAAATTTTTATCTCAACGTCCTCAACGACATCGAGCGACTACCCGAGGAGAATCCCGCCATTGGTATCGTACTTTGTTCAGCCAAGAATGATAAGACGGTAGAATACGCCTTTCAGCAAATCTCCAATCCAATGGGAGTCGCCGTCTATCAACTTTCGGAACGACTTCCCGAGCATCTCAAAAACGTACTTCCCGACGCTGAAAGCCTTAAGAAACTCTTGGATTGAAAGTAGTTCTACAGCCTCAGATATAGTCTTTCGTTGTTGTTAACCTATTGAAAGCCTCTGATTTGTCAGAGGCTTTTTTGTCCAATCCTTGATTTGTCGTAACTTTACCCTCAGAACCAATGCCGTTTTGAATGAAGATAAAAAAGTAACGTACACTTAAAAATATTGATAGCGTTTAGCTGAAGTTCCTGCATCTGAAATCTGGTAAATTTTAATGTAACAGGAGGTAAAGTGTAAACGCCCATGCCATGCGTGGGCGTTGCTTTACTTTGTTACATGGGCTTACCAGAGCCTCAGATGCAAAGTGTAAGTGGCGTTTCACGCTTTTTTTTACTCAACAATATGATATCAAACTCCATCACTATCCGACTCGAACTCACTCCTCAAGATGCCTTGTTGCTGGCATTTGTCATTGGTCAAGGACTTACTACGGCTGTATCGCAAAAAATCATCAGTTCCAAAGGAGTAGAAATGATTGAAACGGCGGCCCAATCCATTGTTAACCAAATTCAAAGTAAGACTGATTTTGACCAACTGCGTACCCAAAATGACCTCTTGGGGGGCTTAGATTCCAATTGAAAAGAGTTTGGGCAATTTGGGCAATCACTTATATAGTGCATTGCCCAAATTGCCCAAAAACAGAATCACTCAGCAAACGCCATTCCCAAACTGAAAGTCCGACCCTTTTTATGGTGTTCAATAATTCCATGTTCTACCATGAATCCAATGTAGTTTTTCGCCATCCGCTCTTTTACACCCATCATTTCAGCCAGTGAATTCATCAGTTCTGTATAAGTCACCGTTTCGTTTGTCTTAAAAACTTCCTCAGCCAGTGAAGCTAAGTCTTCAATCTTACGCTGCAACTTATTATCCTTGGATTTTTCACCAAGATAAACGTGATACCCTTTCTCTTTATCCCACGCAAATTGAATCAATGGCACATCCAACGGGCTTCCACTCCTAACCTTCAAGGCTCGCACACAACTCACATCAGTATTTTCCTCTTTCTCAATACACAATATACCCGCTGATTTCCGCTGTAACTCCGACCCTAAATGCCCCCGTAGCTTTACCCCATTTGGTACCAAGTGCAATACACATAAAATGCACGTGTGGTAAATTCCCGCCATGCGATGCAATTCTTCAATAAGACTGATGCTCTCCCGTTCGTCGTTCAGGCTGCCAATCAAATCACCAATCCCATCAATCACTATCAAATGCACCCCACCAAATTGATGATGAAATTGATCTACCGACTGCAAAATCACCTGTAAGCGTTCTCTACGACTGAGATTGGTCAGGCAGTAGGCTTTAAACCATTCAGGTGGACTGTTCAATTCACAGCGTTGCAGCACAATGGTCAAATTGCGGTACAATTGGTCTTCCGACTGTTCCGTATCAAAATAAAGCACCGCCTTACCGGCCCTGTTGGGTAATACCCGTGTTCCCAAACTATCTACTTCTTGAGCAGGTTTGGCCAATGCTCCCGCCAACATTCCGCCTAAGAAGTTTGATTTCCCTGACCCCTCGCTCCCCGTGATGCCCAGCAAGTTTCCAGGACTCCCAATGGTCACCCCCGCAATCGTGACCAGCGGGTTGGGTGTAATCGGTGGATTGTCAAAGTCAATTTCGCACGAACGGAGCATGGCAAAAGTTTGGGCGTACAGGCTCTCCAACAATTGATTGAATAGCCGCTTCAATTCCTCAGATGTCTTGCCCAAACGAAAAAAATCCGATATATCCTTTTCCTGCTTTGTACCTGCTAACGGTAGCAACAGTGCCTTCACCTCCAACTCTTTCAAATGATTTTGGTGGTATGTCATGGCTTCTAACCCAGCCTTGTCCACGTCGTAGAGCAGCACAATGTGCCGAAAGCGGTAAGATAGCTTTTTAATCACTTCGGCTGGTATCGCTGCCGACTCGGAGTTAAAACAAATAGCGGAGAAACCTCGCGCCGACAAACTCAAAACATCCTTTTCACCCCCCGTAACAAACAACATATCTCCTCGCGGTGGCAAATAATCCAAGCCAAAAATGTAAGTACCGGGCTTATGTCCCAAAAACTGAAATCGTGGCTCTGAAAACGGACGATAGACCTTCACGTAGCTTTGATGGACATAGCCAAACAGCGGTTCTTGTTCATTGCTTCGGATGATATAGGGTTTGCCCTGTTTGTTGATGGCCGTGTAGTAAAGAATACTGACCACATTGTACCGCCGTAAAACCTCCGGTCTGATACCATAGGACTGCCAAAACCGCTGCTCTGTTTCTGAGTAACTTTTAGGCTTTACCTCATACTCCGTTGCGGACAGTTCTTCCTTTTGAAACTGCGCCACTAAGGCCACTTTGGGAAGAACTTCCACCCTCTGTCCTGAATTGAGTCCCATTTCAGACGCAATAACGCGCAACACCTCCCCAAAATCCGTTCGTACGTCTAATTGATGCAACAGGGCTACCAGCGTAAAGCAGTCTCCGTTAAAACGGACATCACCAAAATCTTTGATTTTGTACTGTTTCGAGCCCTTATCAAAATAAACATTACAGGAAGCTTTTTTGTCATCATAAAATGGATTCAAAAAATTCTTTCCTACTTTCCAGTCACCCGTCATGAAATGTCTAAACACAGCAAGCCCCCCTCGGGTCTTACCCAATATTTCCTCCTTTGTCATAAAATTTAGTTGAATAACCTCTTCCGAAAAGTAGAGGGATAGTAAAAAAACATAATTCCATTGCAAAGAGTAACCCCAACGCAACTCTGTTGCTTAATTTTCCAGCTATCTGTTACAACACATTAGGAATTTGGGATAAGTTGCGGCAGCAACCCCAAAGGCCGAAGTGTTGTAACAGATAGCGAGGCCCAGCGGCCGGGAGCGACACAAAATCACCCCTTTTTATTTCCTTCCATCATCCCCTCAATATCCTCCATCTCATAAAAAATCTTGCCCCCAATCTTGGTAAACGGCAACTGCCCCGTTACCCGTAAATGTTGAAGTGTACCCGGAGATATGCCCAGGAGTTCTCTGACTCCGGACGATTGAAGATACTTTTTGTTACTGCCCGGCTGATCTTTCAAAGCCTCCTTAATTTCGGCCACTAACTCTTTTTTAAAATGCTGCAAATCTTCTTTGGTAATGATTTCTACTGCCATACATATTGGTTTGATGTGAGAAAATTTGAGGATAAATGAGCCCCTTTACCCTCGTTTAAACTCCCTTGAAAGGAGTGGCAAAGTTCTCAATCAATTTCCAACTAATTTCCCAAGATGAACAACTGGGGAAAAACATTTTATTTGATATACTTTGGGTAGAATTATCTAACAGAAGCAAAAGCAAAGAAGAAAATAGGAGTCGAAAAGCCAAAACTCCCAAGTTCACATATTGGGAGTTTTGGCTTTTTAGGTATTTTGTTGCTCTTCTCTAATCCGTTCAACCAACTGCGAACGCAGTAGATTTAGAAATTTCGTAGAAGTCTTGCGGCTTTTGATGTCGGCAAAGGTTCGGTAAAAGTCTTCCAATTCAATGTGGAATACCTGCTCAAAAACAAGGGCTATTTCGCTCAACTCCACATTGCCGTTGTTCAAAGACTGTGCCGAGTGCAGCGCATAAATCAACTCTACCAAATCCACTTTGGAGTCCGTCCAATTTAATTGGCTCACTGATGAAGACCTTACCGGATGGCCTTTTACTTTTAACTCGTCTTGAATATAGGCAACTATGGACTTGTTGGCTAATAGCTTTGCTAACACATGGTCGTAGGAGGTACTGAAACTACGTTCAAAACAATAATAGTCCGGGTCGACGAGGTACCTATTCATTTCGCTATTGCCTCGCATAAACAATTTCTCATCTAAGAAAGTATCGCCCGACTTTATATAGCGGTAAAAGCTATGATGACGTTTGCGATATTCCCGAATTCGCTTGAGCGTCTTGTGGTATTGATTTCTCACACTTTCCGTTGTGTCTTCTGCCTTGCGGGCAGATGAATTATAGAGCCAAACGTGGTAGAGCAATTTCGCCAAAAACTTAGGCTTCACTTTTTTGAAAAAATTAATTTCCTCCTCCGCAGACTCAAAACCCGTCTTCAGTACCTGTTGCCTCAATCGTTCAAGGTATTTATCACAAATGTTGACCGCTTGGTTAGCATATTTTATCTGATTTCCCTCCTGAATCTGGGCTAATTCTTTTTCTAATGATTGATAAAGTTCCTCCATTATTTTTTAATTATAGTTATTGAAATCCCCCAAAGGAAGGTCAGAGGGGATTTAAGTATGAAACAAAACTTTATGATTATTTACTACAGCTCTTTCGATGTTGATAATTCTACAAATCCCTCAACCGCATGGTTTGCGGCTCTTTAAGTCAGCGTTAAATAGGTCAAAGAAGGATTAACGCAGGGACCCTCCTCCGTCGGTGACGAACACGTTTTTGCAGCCCTGCACCTATTTGTATTTGTTCCATGCCGATGTTTTAGTATCTTTATCTATATGGGCGGTTCCCATTTCGTGATTCTACTTCCCAAACTCCAGCCATTGAAGATTCAGTGTTTTCCAAATATTGGCACCTCCCAATGCTTCACGGTACACCACATATACATCATGTGGTCCTTCCTGTGTACGAAGGGGAGCCGTAGTTTGTTCCGTATCTTTTCCGTTGACGGGCACTTCTGCAATGACCAATCCTGTCGGGCTGCCCGTTCTAAATTCCAGCGTACCTACCAGTTTCGGCGTATAAATACTGGTTTTTACGGTTTTCAATCCCGTTAAATCCAGGTTCTTAAAGCAGATCCACGCACCGTTTTCGTTATAACTCATGGTGGAAGTGAACGGGGTGTTTTTCTTGGCTACCTTATAGAAAACATCCGCTTCGGCAGCCATAAATTTTGCTGGACGCAATCGAACAATGTCCTGCCCTAACAGCCCCCCGGCATCGGTGTAGCGGGCAATCAGGAAATAGCTTCCCTGCGGCTGACTCAGTTTTACACTTCCTTTTGATGAGATCTGCGGACTCGGTTTAGTAAGGGAAAGAATATACCGAACCATCTCGGTAGCATCTTCCCTCAGGAGTTGAGGGTGCGCCGACATCACGTGGTCTTTGGTCCATACCCCTACTCCGCCATTGATGATTTTTTCGGCAAGTTTCGGAATGTCGGCCTCGGAATAACGTTTGGCTACCTCCCGATAACTCGGCCCGACGGATTTATTGTTGAGGGCGTGGCAGGCTTTGCAGTCACTTTGTTCCATCAGCGTTTTGCCCTTCAGCGTCACTTCTCCGGTCGCCATCATTCCTGCCGCGTCTTCGCCCTCGGGCAGGTAGTGAAACAGCACCTTGGTGCGTTTAGGATCCGTGGTTTTGTCTTCGCGGTCCGTCACTTTTACCTGATAATCCACTTCGCTTGCCCCGAAATAAAACGAACGGTTTCCCTGCCAATCCACCCTAACTGTTGGCGGTTCATTACCGACGCGTAATGTCAGGCTGTTTTCCGTCGCTTTTCCCTTGGGGTCGGTGACCCGTACGCGGCTTCGGTAAATACCGGGCTTGGTAAAGGTAAAGGTTGGCTCAGGCCCCCGGCCCTGCAAGGTGTTGGTCGTAAAAAACCACTCGTACTTCAGGGAGTCGGTTTTGTCGTAATCAAACGAGCCTTTGGCCGAAAACCGGACTTTCAGCGGTGCCGCTCCCACGGTTTTATTCGCCGTAATTTTGGCTACCGGCGCACGGTTACCTTCGTTGTATTCGATGCGAACCAGCCTGGCATCGGTATTTTTGGCCCGCCAGTAAGTGCCGTATTCCAGCATGTACAGCTCGCCCTTTTTTGAAAAGGCCATATCGACAGGATGGTTAAATTCCGTCTCCGGCAGAAAACGCTCCAATTTTTCCAAATCACCGTTTTCTTTCATTTTTACCGTAAAGACCCACCCGCGCATCCAGTCATATACAAACAGTTTTCTGTCAAAATACCGGGGAAACTTTCCCGCAAAATCATCATAATCATCGTAATAATAGACCGGTCCGCCCATGGCGTTGCGCCCGCCGGTACCCAGCTCCGGAAATTCGGGAGAATCGGCATACGGATACCAAATGAAGGCGTTTTGGGCGGGAGGAAGTTCTTTCAGCCCCGTATTGTTACGGGAAAAATTGATGGGTTTCCGCGCATCAAACAGTTCTCCCGATTTCTTTGCGTCAAAATCATAGCGGTAATACGGCTTGTTGTTGCCGACAAACATCGGCCAACCGAAATTTCCTGCCTGACGAGCCTGATTGATCTCGTCATGTCCTCTCGGGCCGCGCGTCAGGCTGTCATTGCCGGCATCGGGCCCTACTTCTCCCCAGTACAGAAAGCCGGTGCGACGATCTACCGATATCCGGTAGGGATTGCGACAGCCCATTACGTAGATCTCCGGACGGGTACCGGGCGTACCTTTGGGAAACAGGTTTCCATCCGGAATGGTATAGGTGCCGTCGGATGCGGCAACCTCCGTTGTGGGATGAATACGCAGAATTTTGCCGCGCAGATCATTGGTATTTCCGGATGATTTGAGGGCATCAAAGCGTAAGCGACCGGGACGGTCATCCGAAGGAGAATAACCGTCAGATTCAAACGGACTGGTGTTATCGCCGGTGGAAAGATACAGATTCCCTTTCGCGTCAAAGGCAAGCGAGCCCGCTGAATGATTGACTCCTTCGTGCAGCAGCGGTACGCGCAGAATTTCTTTTTTGTTGATCAATCCGGTGGCTGTGACCTCAAAACGACAAAGCACGTTGGCATACCCCTCTTTTTGAGGTACCGGGTCGCCGTAATACATATAGAGCCAATGATTGGTGCTGAAGTTCGGATCGAGGGCCAGACCCAGCAGGCCGTCTTCGGCGGTGGCACGGACATTCAGCTTGGCAATGAGCTTTTTCTTATTGGTTTTCGGGTCAAAACTATTGAGGTTACCGATCCGTTCGATATAATAAACAACCCCGTCGTCGGCAATCGCCAGTTCCATGGGTTCATTCAGGTCATCGTCCAGCACAATCTTGGTAAAACGGCTGTCGTCGGGTTTGGTGGGAACATCTGTCGCGACCGTGAATCCAGTAAAACACAAGGTCAGTAACAGAAATTTCAACGCAGTCATTTTCATTTCGTTCATAAAAATAATAACGGAAAAATGATTAATAAAGCAATCAAAAATAAAGGATAATCTGAAGTGAAAGTTACTCCTGTTTGATGCTGATCTCCTTACTTTTTGCGCTTTCAAGATTTTGATGATTTACGGCCGTAACCGTGATTTTATCCGATTGACTCAGTGAAGTAAATACATACTCAAAAAGCGGAATCGCAGGCTCTGGAGCATCGTGAAAGTTGGATTTTTGCCCCGGGACAGTTCCGGCCAATGCACCATTCCTATAAATATTAAACTGCTTTATACCGCTCTCCAAGTCAATGTCTGCCGCCCATTTCAACATGACGCCGTTCGGTGTTCCCGTACTAAGGGACAGGTTTTGCGGAGCGGGCGGCGCTGATGTATCCGTCACCCATCCCGTACGCCCAAATTCCTGCCAGTTTTGAGCCACTGACTCCGTAGGCAGCCACACCCATTTATTACGGTCGGTCTCCACTTCGTTAAAAGGTCTGATTTCGTAGGTGGTTGGATGTCCTAACCAACCTTTCAATGAATCCAACGGCATCGGTATATTTCCTGAATCAGGCAACCGCAAAGAAAGAATGGTATCAAACCACCGTACGTAAAAGCTTCGACCGTCACGGTTTCCGTGGTCAGCTTTAGGGTCAATGGCCACGCCCCATAATGCCCCCAATCGGCGGTAAGTGGCAAAGGATTTAACGGTCAATGCCCGAGCGTATTCCTGATTGTCAACAATGTCTTTTTCACCCGCCATCCACATCACAGGGACTTGTTTTACCGCTGGGTTCCACTCCATGGAGGAATACCCGCCTGACCGTGGGAGGGCGCATAAAATACGCTCGTGATATTCAAACAGCATACTCGTACACCAAAAGCCGCCCCCCGAATGCCCCCACAACGCCAAGGGTACTTTGGTAAGTTCAGGGTGATTGGTTTGTTTTGCCAACGTATCCAATCCCCTCAAAAACGCTTTCCCCGAACCGCCTGCCAAGTTAAACCATTGGGCACAGAGTTCGTAGTTGGTCAGTTCTGTTCCTATTAGCGCCATTTGGTGCTTTTGCGCCAATGCCTCCCATTGCAAATCATTAGCGTGGTTTAACCCGTGTTTGGATGCACCGATCCCGCAGCCGTGCTGTTTGACAATGATGCCGCGAATGGTTGCGGTGTTGCGGGGCAGCCATAGCCGATATACGGCCGATTTGAATTGTTCCCCGCTCTCGGGTTGGATGTTGACTTCGAAGTATTGCCCCAATGCTCTCTGCGCACTGACCAGAAGTATAAAGAAAAATTGATAAAATGATTTCATAGTGAAAGTTAAAGAAATGCCGTACAATTTCTTGTGGAAATTGTACGGCAAATAACCTTGGTTTCCCTTGGGTTTACTCCGCACATGTTGGCAAATTTTTCCACTATCTTGGCTTAACGCCCGTTTTGATTCTGATATTTCTGAACCATATCGGTTTACCCGCATGTTTTCCCTGAAAACCAATATGGCCTCGGGTCGGCAATTCCGACAGTGGAAACGACAGCCACGAAGCAATCGGTGTACCGTCCGGATTGGTTTTGGCAGAAGTGAACCTGTTCATTGACAGTTCATTGACCAACGTTTCGTTGAGGAATACCTGCACTTTTTGCCCCCTGCATATAATCTGGTAATGATTCCATTCTCCCGCCGGCCTGACTGCCTGTTTAATTGCCGGTTGATGCCCGAAGATCGCTCCGCACTGCCAGCTTTTGGGTTTATTGGCCCAAACCGAATCATAATCATCGGCAATCTGAACCTCGACCGAATGCGATATCCAGCGTGAGGTATCGGCATAGACAAAAACCCCGCTGTTGGTACCCGCCGCATTTTTGAATTCAAGGTCCAGCTCAAAATTTTCATAGACTTCCTGAGTCCAGATCGGTTGGTCTTCAGTGGCCGTCAGTTCGCCGTTCTCTACACGCCATATACCCTTGGGAAAAACGGCGTTGGAAAGTGAATTTGTAAAAAGGGGTTTCCATTCCGACTCCCGTTCCTGTTTAATATATCCGAGCGCGGAAAGAAAGGCCGCTGTCTTTTCCATCGCTTCTTCATAAAGCGGTTTCTGAAACATCATGTACCCGTGAATGCCGCCCTCGTTTACATATAACTCGCAGCGGTTGCCGGCTTTGTCCATTACCTTTTTAAAGGCGGCCGCTCCTTCGAACGGAGTCACGGTATCGCCGGTTCCGTGAAAAACGACGACGGGAGGCATCCCACTCCTGACACGGTGGAGCGGCGACAGCGTTTGCCATCCCGAACCGATCGTCTTATTGCCGTATCCTTCGGGGGAAGTATCAATCACCGGGTAATACAGCACCAAGGCATTGGGAACACAGGAAACCTTCAAATCATCCTCGGGTTCGTTTATTTCGTCAAAAAGAGCCGTTCCAATCGCTAAATGTGCACCGGCCGATCCACCGCTGACAATGATTTTGTCGGGGTCTATCCCCAGTTCATCGGAATGGCGGCGTAGATAGCGAATGACGGAACGGGCATCCTTCACACAGTCATACACCGTAGTGGGGTCTCCTTTTTTCAGCAGCCGGTATTCAGCACTGATACCTACCATTCCTTTTTCTGCCATGTGACTGACAATGGGGTAAAAACGACGCGGCTCTCCACCGGCCCAGGCTCCGCCGTGAAAGGCCACAAACACTGGCTTTTTTTCAGGGATCGCCACACCTTTCGGTTCAAAAATGTGCAGCGCCAGACTTCTGTCCGGCAGCGTTTTATAAACAACTTTTCGGTCAGGCTCCAGGGTAACCGCCAATGATGCGGCATAATCTTCCTTTTGGGTAGTTTGGGCAATAACAAAGGTTCCCGTGAAAACCGTCAGAAAAGCACCTAAAAACAGCAGCTGCCGCCCGAATGCGCCGAATTCAGCTTTTTTTCTCATTATTCGTTTCGATATTTGGGTTTACCACCGTCCTGACTAATCATCACTTTTACCCCGCTGTTTTTACCGAAGGAAATAGTGGTATCGGCGGCATCCATATTGATTATTCCTGTGTGTCCCTTAAAGATATTTCCTTCCACCAGTACGTCTGCTCCATTTTTTTCAAACTGAATGGCGGCGGCCGCTCCTTGCCCCGTTTCAAAAATATTGTCTTTGAGGATCACCGGCCCATATTTTCCTCCTTCCTGCCAGGTGGTAAAATAGATTTCGGCGTAGGTCTCCCACGTACCCGTTTTGAAGGTTTTTCGTCCTTTCCACGGGTCAGGCTCGCATTTGGTGGTATTGTTGATAAACACGTTCCCCTGCATAATGAGGTTTTTGGGCTGATTGATCCAGCTTCCGCGCCCGCCGTTTCGGAAGGTATTGCCAATCACCGTTACATCTTCGTTGGAGCGTTCGATACTGATGACGCGTGAACCGTTGGTGCCGTCCACGGTATTGCCGATGATGGTGGAGTTTTTTGAATATTCCGCCAGAAAAAAAGCCCCCATGCGGGCTCCTTGAATCTGATTGTTGGAAAACACGTTGTTGTGGCAACTGAAAATGTGCATGGCATCGCCAAGTGCACTGATTTTGCAGCCCGTTATCCGGGTGTTCTTACAGGCCACCAGGTCAATGCAGCCCTTGCCAGGGCCGGCTCCTTTGGGGGCATACAGCCACAAAAACGTCTCGAACAGGTTAGTCATCAGTTTGGTCTTCGGGCCGGCAGCTCCTTTGAACTGAATGGGTTTTCCGTCGAAGGAATCGCTGATTTTAAGGTAATCGGCAGCCGCTTCAACCACAAAGTACTGTTTGCCGCGCACAATGTTATGGGGCAGAATATCATCGTAAAAACAAACCGCCTGCGTAGGAGCATTGGATATACTTTTGAAAATGGGCGCCCTGATGTTGTTGAGATACACTTTGTCGTCGGAATCCGCCATCCGTATTCCTTCCCGAATCAGGTCATTTCGAAAGTACTTTTTAGCCATGGCCAGATCGGCAGCGGTATATTCGTCCGAAAAAACGATGATCTGCCAGAGAAGACCGTAGTCCCACATAAATTTACCCGTATTGAGTAATGTACAGTTCTCTACCGTCACGTTGGTGGCAAACCGCTGCGTTTCGGGAGACATGTGTACTTTTTTGAAGCCCTCGACATTGACCGCCGCGCCGGCGACTTTCTCGGAACTTATATCCCGGAAAAGCAGATTGTCGGTTGTGCCCGTTTCGGAGGTATGAATCACAAACAGGCGGGTATTAACGTTGGGCTCCCACGTATTGGGCGGATTGCGGTGGTCAAAGCAGTAACCTTTAAAATGGCCGCCGAACCAAGTAAAATTTTTCACATTCTCCCCTTTAAAAAGGACAATTCGTGCGCTGTCGCCCAGGGTTTCGGGTAAAAGAAAAGTGGCTCCGTAGGCAAATACCGTCGTATTGGAAGGAATGACAATGGATTGTTTTCCCTGCAGTAGATACTTACCTGGAGGGATGGTCACCCTGCCGCCGCCGGCGTTGGTGACATCCCTGAAAAGTCGCTGAAAAGCGCCCGTATCATCCGTGCGTCCCGTAGCCTCCGGCTTATAGGAGGATAAATGAAACGAGGTTTTGTGAACAGCCTGCGCGCGGACCTGCCCGTGCAGGCACATAAAAAGAATGGATGCGAGATAAAAAAAACGATTGTTCATTGATATTAAGTCAATTGGAGATTTCCTTCCGGTTTGACATTCTGCCGGCCATTTTAATAATTTTAAGTGCCGCCTCGGGGCGATTATTTCCCTGATAAACGGTATGGTTGGTTAGGGGACACAAAACGCCTTTATTGATATATTTGGCACTGTTACTGAAATTACCCTCCACTTTTATATTGTGGTGATTGACTGACCACAGGTGCAGCCATTTCCCCTTTTCGTATCCTTCCACATTTTCCGCCACATTGCCCGATATTTCATAATAACAGCTGCCTTCGTCGGGGTATAAAGCCCCATGAGCATAACCTGTATCTTTAATAAAATTATACCTGATTTTACCAGTTAAGGAATCAGGGTCGGTTCTTGATTTGCCGATTCCGATCGTATAAATACCCCCGCCGTCGCTGCATTTTTGGCAAATATTCTGAATATAATTGTACTCAATGACGTTTCTGCGATTACTCGTCGTCCAGGCGGTTTTTCCTTTCCACGACCCCCAACCGGACGAAATTCCGCTGTAAGGCACATCAACGATTTCGTTATGGGCAATCAACATATTATCCGTAAAAAAAGCGGTAATGCCCGGTGAGTTATAATATTCCTGCCCGATTTTATGAATATAATTATCGGTAATGGAAACATCTTTACACACTTCTTCCCCGTCGCTGATATAATCCTGGTCCCAGCGACCGATGACAATGGCCGTAGCCGACAGATCTTCAAACACATTGTTGTGTATTTTTATGGAATTACATCCCTGCATCAGGTCAATACCGACCGCTCCGAGGTGTTGGAAAGTACAGTTTTGGAATGAAATATTTTCGGCCGCATCCAATTCCACACAGGCATCCGGTTTAAAGCCTTCCGCTTCGCCGTTGCTGTCTACGACAAAATCATAGGCAGGGTCAAAAAACGATTCCTTTCGGTGGATGGCTTTGTGTGCTCTCCCGATCTGACCGTGCCCGTTGATATACCGGTCGGCCTGTCCTGAGCAGGCCCCTAACCTGCTGCTGCTCGGACGCAGCCAGGAGGTGTGCTGAAAAGTGATTCCGCTGAAAGTTAAATTTTTAATTTTCTGAGTGAGGGAACTGCCTTTTATACTTAAGATTGTCTCAACCTTCGACGGGATCACTGCCTCAACGGTGCGTAAATCCTCCCCCGGCCGGGGCATGTAGTAAAGCACATGCGCGCTGCGGTCATAATACCACTCCCCGGGTTTGTCGAGCAGTTCCAATGCATTTTCAACGTAAAACGGGCTTTCGGGCAGCGGACGGGACATCGAAGCACCCGTAAGCGGAAAACCGTAATTATCTAACTTAATGATGGTTGAGTCCGGGCCGCCGGCAATGAGTTCATTGACCAATATTCGGTGACTGCGCCAGGTACAGTTAGACTCTTTACCGATCCAGACCAGTTCAATGTCCCGCTGATTTTTCCACTCTGGTTTCAGCGCTGCTGCCGTTATTTTGATACCGTCCGGATGAAACTGCTTTTCCAACTGCCAATCGTCATTGGTAAAGAAAACGTAAGGCTTAGGCCAACCCGAACCGGTATATTTTAGGGAAGAACGGGCCCGGTCGGCCCGTAAGCCGTTGACATACAACTGCCGAAAGTTATCTACGGAAATGTTTTCAGCTTTCCATATTCCCCTTTCTGCCAACTTCCAACCTTTGACCGACAGGCCGGCTTCAAAAATCGGTTTTTCATTCCTGTATGCCTGATAGATGACCTGACGGCCGTTTTTCCCGCCATCGACTTCCGTAAATTGAACTGTTTCATCAAAAAAGTATTTACCGCCGCGTAAATAAACGGTGATGTCTTTCTGCATGGAGTTGGTTTTGGCCCTGACGGCATCCCTTGCCCGTTCTACAGTACGAAAAGGAGCGCCGAGGGTTCCCGCATTTTGATCGTTTCCTTTCTGCGGGTCTACGAAATACTGGGCCTTACACATGAAGTGTATAAAGCAGAAAAAAAGGATTGCTGCTTTTCGGAGACTTGTTCCTTGCGGTTTCATAAAAGGTCTATTAAATTTTATGGGATGTTAACATGCGGTATTCATTTAGTTGTCAGAGGGTCAGATTTATTGCCTTACCTGCTTCAATTTTAACTTTCCTCCACCCCAAAAAAGCATTCTGTCTCAGTGGTTTTGCCCTCTGCTCATTGGTTTCAATCAATACTTTTACGACGGCATCGTATTGGGTAGGATTGGTTATTTCCAACTGTCCTTTCGGGTTGAGTTTGGCTTCCACGTGATCGATCACAAATACTTCTTTTTTTTCTTTGTTGACGTACACTCCCGGCAATTCAACCGCAGAGAGTAACATGGAGGTTTCGGCCCAGCAGGAGCCGGCACTCATGGCTCCGATGCCTTTTTCCCAATCGGTCAGGTTGCAGCGTTCATAGATCCATCCGTCTTTATACCCGGGAAGCTGATGCTCCGGCCACGACATAAACTGAGGAATGGTATGGGCAATATCCCGCAGCAGATTCAGGTAAAAGGCATCTCCCGAGGCACGGTACAATTTGAGCAGAGCCACCCCCGAATGGGTACAGATGCCGGCAGGAGCGGTTTTGTTTTGGGTATTGGCAAATACCGTTCCCGTTGATTTCGTACCCGCCTTCGCGTTGTCCGATTCGGCCGGAAATTTGTAATCATAGGCGACAACCCAGGTGGCAAACTGGTCTGCCGTTTCCCGGGCGGCGGTGAGCCATTTGGGATCGAGCGTGGATTCGTACAGCTCCATAAAGCTCTCCAGCAAACCGTAGCAGGATTCGCTGTCGAAACACTGAAGCGCATCCGCCGGGCCGCCGTTGGTAATGCCTTTTTGAACAAAATGGGTGTAGTAGTACTCTCCGATGACCTTGGCCGTTTCGAGGTAGTCGGCATTGCCCGAAAATTGATAAGCGGCACAAAGCGTTGCCGGAAAAATACCCGAACAGGTTGTTCCGCCAATCACCAATTCGCCCGTTTGCTGATTGACATACTGCCCAAGCTGTTTGTACTTAGCATACGTAGCCAATTGAGCATTTAATGCTTTTTGGGTGGTTGTAATCCATTCATTCTTTATAGGAATGTTTTGTTTTTTACAATAATCATAATACCTGAAACCGTAGTAAATCCCCTCCGCATTTTTGCGGGTAAGCACAAGGTCAGTACCGAAAGGCAAATCATCGCCCTGAGAACCGAACCCACGGTTGTTCCAAAAAACATCGTAAAAATACCCCGAAGGAGAAAGTGCATTGGCACTCATCCAATCAAAACTTTTTCGAACCCGCTGCTGGGTAAGCGTATTCCCTTCGACAAACATGGCAAAGCTCGGCAGAAAGCCCCCGCACCAGCCCGCCATCCAGTTGAGATTCGTGTTATTGCCATAGTATCCCTTCTCATTCCAAATGTCAATGTTTTTATGATTTTCAATAATTTCATACACCTTTGAGAACGGAATAAGGTCAGCCGCTGGCGGTGCGGGATAATGCTTTTTTCGTATATCCCTCAGTTCGGTGTACAGTGACTGAACACTTGAACTCTCGAAAAAATCAATCAGAAAGGCAATGGTTACTTCACTTCCCGCTTTAAAATGAGCCGGAACATCAGACGAGGGCTTTTCGTCCATCCGGGTCATACTGTGTTTGTACAGTTGCCGCACCACTGGACTTGTAAGGGTAACGACGGCTTTCGTTCGGCCTTTGTTTTCTTCAATATCGACGCCATAATCACCCAGAGAATTTCCCTGCGTAAAACAAACCCAAACCCCTTTTTGAGCGGCAGGAGCATGAAAGCCGACGGAAGGCAACGCCATGCTGCCGCTGCGTTCCTGAATGCGGGAGTAACCGTCTCGGAAATTCAGGCGTGGATGATCGGAAAGGAGAAGCGGTTTGTTGAGGCCAATCTGCGATTTATGCACAAAAAACGGGGTATAGCTCCGTTGTACGGCTTCGTAACGGTTTCCGTTATACGCAGCCGAGGGCATAAGTACATAATTGTCCCTGTTCCATTGTTCTATGTCAAGATCCACGGAAACGGAGGCATTCGGCACTTCGCCCGAAATACATTTAAACGTAACCTCCACCTGAAACTGTCCGTTTTTTTCCAGGGTTTTTACCCGTGAGTTGATCTGCCAATGAGCTCCCTGAAAGTCAAGCACCTGTTTGTCGGCTTTCAATTCAATACGCCCGCTCTCAACCAACAGGTTATAGCGGTCGGGATCGTATTGATTTAAACGCGCATACATACGCGCATGATTCATCTCCAATTGCCGGCCAAAGTCCTGAGCGTAACCCGCTTTTGCAATAGCTATAAAAACCAAAAAAAGGAATCGTACCATTAAAAATCGGTTTTAAAAAAGTTAAAGAATCAGTGCACGGCCATTGCCTTTTTCAGTTGTTTGACACTTCAGTTCGAACTTATCCACCGATTCATTTAAATCGGCGAGATAAGGGCCTTTGGCGGGTAGGGGTGTAATGACCGGTTTATTGACCGGACTGGGGTACTGCGTTAGCCAGTGGACCATCAGGCCGTACCCCACCTTCATACACGCTGCCTTTGGTGCCCCGCAAACCGGCATTATACAATGCCTTTTCTTTGCGTTTTCCTCCCTGAAGGCCATTGTCGGACATAAAAATGACCAGCGTGTTTTTGTCCAGCCCAAGTTTGTTGGTAAGTCACTTGAAGGCTTAAGTTTTCCTTCAACAACTTTTCCATCCATATCAACCACGACCATATCTGAAGTTTTCATCATATCATAGGAAACACCACTGGGTTTTATCACAACCAGGCCTTCTTCCCGATCTATGCCGCTTACATTTCCAAAGGTAAATATGACCAGCCCCTAATCAAACAATTTGAGATTTGCATTAAATACTTTATCTTTCAATTCTTCCAACATAAACTTTTTTATTTTAGTGTTACACCTGCGTATTTTCTTCGGTAGTAGTAATATTCATTTTTCGTAAAAACTTAGCCATAATAACCTTTTGAAAATCAATAAGTTACAAAAATATTTTTCAAAAATTGGCAAACCAAAAAAAATACAAATACTTGATTATCAGTATTTTAATTTTTTTAGAGGTTTTGAAAAATGACGTAACTGCCTGATTATCAAGCCCAAGTTGTGCTAAGTAATTACCATTTTTCAATGGTTAATATTTTATGCAAATATTATTGGCTAATACAAATCCGGTCGAAGTAATTGCTATCCTGCATTTTGTCTTTCCAAAATTCAGCCCGCGCTAGAATACCTGATTTATAAACCTCTTCGACCTGGCTGATATAATGTTTAAAAGCCAAATCGATAATCGCTTGCGGATCGTAGGCATAGAGGCGGCTTTCCAGTTGGTTCTGATAGATAAAATCTTCTATCCGGCCTAACTCTTCCCTTGTTGCAATGCCACCGTATGGTTTGTCTTCCTGAAAATAAAACCTGGCTTTGGCTTTGTCTCCCAATTCTTTGGCAACTTCCAACCCGGCTTCCCGGGTGATGAAATGGTCAATGTGTTCCTTGATGGCCATTGGAAAAATCAGGGCTGTATCTTCATGGCTGGCCCATTGGATTACCCGTTGTTTCATACGTTCAAAAATTAACTCATCGGCTGGAGAAAAGTCTTCGTACATGCCGTGGGGAAATTCCATTTCACTGTCGGCCATTGCTTTTCCACGGGTAAAGCATTCATCTTCACCGATGATCTGGTACACGTAGTTAAATGCACCCAGCAGCTCATTGTTGCACTGCTGGTCTTCAATAATTCGATTACCTGTTGCCAATTTAATTCGCTCCAGGCTTGTATCAAAATTGGCGGAACCAGAGCCCGCCTGGTAGTTGCTCCTTGAAAACAACAGGTTGACATGGAAATGCTTTGTATCAAGCAGACCTGCCTTTTTTAGCTCAAGGATATAGCCTCCAAGCATAAACAGGACATCGTCAAAATGGGGCGAAAATACCACTATATGTTTTTCAGGAATAATCTCTTGTATCGGATATATCTTCATAACTTATAATTTTAGGTTAACGTTTTTTAGGAATTATACGGACGGTAAATCTCTGTATAGGCATCAATCATGTATTGAGATTGTACCTGAAACAATTCTTCATGTCGATTGTCGTTCATTAAAAAATTGTGTGTTGCATGTAGCTCTTCTAAGGTATCAAAATCACATTCCCAGATCAGCGTATTGGAAGGGTGCATGCCTGTTAGCGGCAGGTATCGCCTGCCTTTCGGAAACTCTGGATACTGCTCCTCAAACTTGGCAAACTGCTTCTCGATATCGAGAAATTCTGAAGATTTGCCCAGTTCAAATTTTTGTACAAAGCGTAATTTATAGCTCATGGAATTTTCATTTTTTAATTAAAAAGATTCTCAAATGACTCAGACATCAATAAACCTGACTGCTGGATATAATTGCATAGGGCGGAAGCGCTTGCTCCTTCATGTATCGTATCTGCCGAGGTGACCGAGTAAGAAGCCAGCAGTGTCCCCAGTTCAACAGCTGTTTGCAGGGGAAATTCATTCAGTTCAGCAGTGCTAATTCCTTTGGATAACGGTAAACCACAACAAAGGCCTGCAATGGTTCCCGAAAGAAATGCGTCGCCTGCCCCTGCTGTGGAAACAACAGTTGTTTTCAGCGAGGGTGTAAACTCAACGACCCCTTTGTAATAACAATAACTGCCCCGTGAACCATCGGTTATCAATACACGCATTTCAGGATTTGCCTTTTGTAACCGGGAGGTGCATGACTGAACAATATCCCCGGTCTCTGGTTGGTCGCCTTCTATCTTAGCTATGCGTTGGGCTTCATCAATATTAACGGCCAAAAGATCGGTAAGCTCAAATCCTTTCATTTGCTCAAACTCTTCAATTTCAGATGAAAGTACCGAAGCCACATTCAACATTCCGTGATTTTTACCTTGTTCCAGCATGCGGATTCGGGCTATTAAAGGAACTTCCGGAGCGGCCAACACAATACCTTCTTTTCCATTCATTGTATAATTGTCAAAAAAGGCATCAATATCCCGGGGGTGCACCAGGTTACTGGCACTGTTGGCGCTTGTAATGTTACCCCCCGAATGGTCGGGATATTGATAGCATACGCTAAAAAGAGTGGCGGCATTGTTACTGACTTTGACATGACCGATATCCATGCCTGCCTTTTCCATCATAGACCGCAAACGATGGCCAACATCGTCGTTCCCAATTTTACCAATAGGAAAAGACTGGAAAGAACCTGTTTTACCAGCCCCCAGCAGTACTGCTATGTAGTGCATAATGATGTGCTGCTTGCAGTAATCCCTGAAAGGTTCCAGTCTTCCCATCCGGCTTTCATTTCTCCCAAGGGTGTGGTCACCTTCGAGCGAAAAGAAAATGCCAGAACCAATGCCCCCGGTACCAACAATATGATTATAGAATAGTTTACCTATAGGTTTTAAGGTTATCATGCATTGATACCTTTAAATTCCCAGTCCAGATTTTCCGAAATGGGGTGTGATGCTGTTTCAATAGTTGCAGTTATGAGCGCATCCGGATGTTCCTGTAGCAGGGTCATAGGATATTCAGAGGTAATTTCAGAGAAAAGCCCAACCCGTAATGCCGTCTGTTTCCATGTTCCGGTGTCACTGTAAAGGCGTACCTTTTTGGCTGACAAGCATTCTTTGATTCCAAGGGTAATGGACATGGGCGGAACAAACTGGTAAGCAGCTCCAAATGACCTTTGTCCAAGAGTGATGATTGTATCCAGATTATTCTCCTGAACCCGTAACTCAGAATTTCGCAAGTCTTCAATAGAGATTTTGCTGAATGGGTGCCGCCGTGTCTGATTGTAGGCAATATGCCCATCCTGTCCCCAGCCACCAAGGGTTATGTCAATAGGCGCTTCTGCTATTTTGCCCTTGATAAGTTCAATGGATTTGGGCTCTGGAAAAAATTGCTGTTCCTGCGGGACTGAGAGTTCAGGACGAATATCCCCGTAAAAATGTTTTTCCATAAAGGTTCTAAAATTATAGGGATCATTCTTGGCCAACAGATTTCCTTGCCAGTCGAGACATTCGTCCATGTGAAAAACAGTGAGGTTTTTTAATGATACTTTTTCACAGTTTACCATTCTTGCAAAAGGAGCGTACCAGCATTTGGGTCCGCAGGGAACTATGGCTCTGATAGGTCGATTGTCATTATTTGCCTGTTTGATTTCTTCAATAAAATCACGCGCCATTACTTCGCCCATTTCTACAGAATCCTTTACCATTCGAAAAGGTGTTTTAAGCTGGGGGTGATTCTCAAGTTGGTTGACCGGAATGCTGCACCAGTGGTATAAATCTTTTAAATTCAGTCCACTCATATGTGTTAGTTTTTAATAAATCAGTTTAATTGTCTAATTTTTTTTTCTCTCTTTGGGAATTATTCCTCCAAATAATAAATACCATTTCTGTCCCAATACAATTTTAGATTTGATAGTGCTTTGGAAAATCGTACAAAGTCCTTATTTTCATCCTTTGTCCAGCCTACTTCGGCATAAGCTGCAATACGAGGGAAAGTATTTTGGTAAACATCAACAATTCGTTGTGTACATTCTCCACACATCTGGGATACAGAAATAAGGCTTAGTGCCGGCTTTCGGAACTTTGAAATAGTTGTATATAACGAATGATTCATCAGTTTTACCTTGTACCGTAATATTACCAATGAACTTGAACCCCTGTTTTCTTATCGACTCATTATAATAGCAAAACGATTTTAAATCTGCATAAAAAGCACCATTCTTAAAATGTATCGGATATGTAAATATCTGACCTTGTCCATTTTTAACACAGATAGAATCTCTAAAGAACATCAGTTCACCATCACTATTGAAAAAATATCCTTGGGTCTTGTCATCCATTGTAATTTCAAAACTCTGACACAATCCGGTTGTGTATACTAAAAAAAATATTATATAAATTAATATTGGTCGCATTATTTTGTATTTATTTCTGATTAATTCGGGTTTGTAATTCATCCAATGAAACCGAAATTATCCTGCCAACTGGCTTACCATTTCGATAAGTAATGACCCTGAAGGTTTCAGCATCTTTGGGTATACTTATATGTTCACCAGCTATATATTTCTTACAATGGTGATCTGGATAAAAATTCTCGAACGAATAATAAACATCAAGCCCCTTAATTTGGGTTTCAACATCAATCAACAAATTGCCTTTTGAACCTTTTGACGGAACGATGGTGGCATCATAATGCGAGCGTGAATAAACAATATCATTTTTTAAAAAATAATCCAAATGCCTCTCAAGCCTATGCGTAAACCCCTCCCAGTTTTTTAATTGACTGGATGACCATAAAACCTCTGAAAGAGCCAATGCACGTGGAAGCAACATATATTCCAAGTATGGATACGTTGAAATTTCTTCCGTCCAAATGCTTCCCTGCCCACCTAAAATAAATTTAGGGTCACAGCCTTCTGGCAATGGATTAAATTTATACACATCTTTTAATAGTAAAATACACTTACCATATGTAGCGGCAGGTGGCTCAATAGCAGGATCTCCCTGTCGGAAATCAAAATATGTCTCCCTTGTCGGGTTCATAACTACATAATGTCCTTTTTTTGATGCTTCTATACCAGGCTCTATCCCAGTCCAACTGGTTATTGCTGCATTTGGCGGCAGCCCACCTTTCATAATCTCGTCCCAACCAATCAGCATTTTCCCATGCTTTTTCAAAATATCGCTGACCCTTTTTGTAAAGTAACTCTGCAATGCGTGAGCATCATTTAAACCATTTTCTCGCATCCTTGCCTTACATTTATCACATTTCTCCCACCACTTATAGAAAGCTTCATCACCTCCAATATGTACATATTTATTAGGAAAAAGCATAGCTACCTCCGAAAGTACATCTTCAACAAACGCAAATGTTGATTCTTTGCCGGCACATAAAATATTTTCACGAATACCTCCGATTGGACAGCCTGGACTAACAAACTGGGAATCACCAGAACACGACAATTCTGAATACGATGCTATGGCAGCCAAGCTATGCCCCGGAAAATCGATTTCAGGCAAAATAGTCACATTTCGAGAATTTGCATATTTTATTAGTTCTCTCATTTCATTTTGAGTATAGAAACCTCCATCTGATGCAACTTCTCCCTTTTCCGGACAATCCCTTTTAGCCCATAAACCAGTTCTTGGAACTCTCCATGCTCCAATAGTGGTTAGTTTAGGGCGTTTTTTTATCTCCAATCTCCATCCATGGTCATCTGTCAAATGCAACTGTAATGTGTTTAGTTTGTAAATGCCCATGTAATCAATTACATTTCTAAGTTGATTTAGGGTATAAAAATGTCTACTTACATCAATCATTATTCCTCTCCAGGCAAAGCGTGGCTCATCAATAATATTAACACAAGGAATTTTCATGCTCCCAGTAATGGGTAATAGTTGAAGTAAACTTTGAATCCCATAAAAAATCCCTTTCTGATCGATGGATTTTATAATGATCTGTTTTTCGGTTACCGTAAGCTCGTAGCCCTCTTTGTTTCCTATGGACATAGAAGGGTTGACTATTAAATTTATTGCCTTGCTCAATGGAGCATTTCTATTTATTTGTTCAAGTTTATATGAGGATCCAATGGCTAATTGTAGCCCTTTTGATAAATATTCGGATAAACTGTTAAGTTCACGGTGGTTATAACAAACTAAGGTATTCTTATTAAGAATGAAATCACCTTTACCAATTTCAACTTTTGTTGGCCACGGTATAATATTTATTCCTTTAGCAAAAGAATAATTTAGGGAGCAAATAACAACTATTATTAGATACAAAAAAAAATTACTATTTTTCATAATTTTAAATTAATATTAAAAATCTAATTTGAATTTTTGAACCGAAAATGTTTCGGTATGTGAGCAAAAATAATTCATATGTAGCCAAATTAGTTTAACTCCACACATAGAATTTTCTTTACAGCAGTTGCTCATGGTGGTATGGTGTTAGATGGTATTTTAATCGAGCCTAAGCCTGATAAATAATACTCGCCCGATGGAATAGTTGCCGTCCCCCCACCGACCTTTAAAGTAGTATCAAAAAGCATCAAAAATGCAGGCGTATTATCTGATTTTTCACTAGTTTTTGGATTAAACTGCGATAAATTAAAGGATGTCTCGAATATAGATTGACTCATAACATTCCCCGAAGAAACATACATAAAATAACCAACTAAAAGGGTAAATAAAAATCTTTTTTTCATAATGTTTTGAATTAATGATTTAGTATTTTAATTAATTATTAAATCTTTAAATGTCAATTCACCTTACATTTCAACCATTTTGTTTGGGCAAGCCATAATTAAAAATCGGACTTGAGCAAAAGCCAAATTAAAACCTAAAATAACGCCTAAAAGCTAACCAAAAATTGTAAGTATAAAATATTGATTATTAGATTATTGTTCAAAATTCAATGACTTAAGAAATACTGATGTTTTCATCATGGCCTCCTGATAAAATTTCTTTTCAAACATCATATAACCATGAATTCTTCCTTCGTTTGAGTATAGTTCGCAACGGTTCCCAGTATTTAACATGGTATCGCAAAAAGCTTTTGCTCCTTGATAAGGAGTTACTGTATCGCCGGTTCCGTGAAAAATGATGGTTGGTGGAAGTCCTGCCCGGACCTGGTGCAAAGGCGAAATTTTCTGCCAATGTTCTCCGATAACTTTATTTCCATATCCTTCAGGTGACGTATCTATTACAGGATAATATAATACCAGCGCATTGGGAACAGGCGAAATGGATAGATTGT
Organism: Runella sp.; assembly: GCF_027484545.1. Taxonomy (GTDB): domain Bacteria; phylum Bacteroidota; class Bacteroidia; order Cytophagales; family Spirosomataceae; genus Runella. Next base: position 27,325 of record NZ_JAIXST010000084.1, read on the forward strand.
CGTTACTTTCATTAAAAAGGGCTGTACCAGCAGCAATGTGTGATCCTGCAGAACCTCCACTGACAATGATTTTTTGTGGATTAATTCCCAATTCATCTGCATGTTGCCTAATGTATCGCAATCCTGTACGACCATTTTTCACACAATAGAAAACAACTGTACTTTCCCCTTTTTTTATCAATCGGTATTGTATACTAATACCTACCATTCCCTTTTTAACAAACTCATTAATTATAGAGTAAAACCTACTAGGCTCACCACCTGTCCATGCACCGCCATGAATGGCGATAAAACAGGAACGTTTGTCGGTATTTTTATATCCCTCAGGTTCAAAAAAGTGCAGATATAATTCCTTTTCATCTACCGTTTTGTAAAGAATTTTACGATCAGGTTCCAGTTTAGCTGATTCTTCTGCTGCGTAATCTCTTATTGGCCTCTCTTGCGCATTGATAAAATATGAGAAGAAAACAAGAAGAATAAAAACTAAAAAACTGCATTTAAAAACACTGTTTTTCATATCGTAATTTCTATTTAATTCTTTATTTTGGTGAAATCTTTACTCATAATAACTTCAGTCCCTGTTCTATTTACCTAAATTAAATATGTCAACTTATCTATCTGTAAAAGGTCCGCCTCCATTTTTAACAAGGAGTTCCCTTACCCTTATACCATCAATTAAGCCTACTTCTTTATTTAGTTTGGTCGCAATAGCGGCGGCTGTTCCAGCGGCTTCGCCCAATGCCATGGCAGTAGCTGTTACCCTTGAAGATGCCGCAGCATTGGCGCTTGCTGAATGACAACGACCTGCTACCAGTAAATTCGATATTTTTTGAGGTATAAGAGAGCGATAGGAAATATCATAAGGCAGGGGCTGGAAACCAGAACCTTCGTAGGGCTTATCGGTGGTAGCTTTATTGGGGTGAATATCTAAAAACCAGCATCCTGACGCAATGGCGTCATCATGGCGGCGATTGGTACGCAGGTCTTCGACGGAAAGCACATATTTTCCCACAATCCGACGGCTTTCCCGCACGCCTATATACGGACCGCTGCTGATGAAATAACTGTCCTCAAAACCGGGCACTGATTTCTTCCACGCCTGAAACATCGTCCAAGCGTCTTTTCGGCCTTGCATTTCGGCTCGGGTCAAATCGGCGGCATCACTGGCATCGGCGGCCACGCGTACGGCATGGACATAGGCTTCGTCTTTGGCAAAGGCAAATATGAGTCCGGGACCGTAAAACGCGGGCAACTCTCCCCGTTTATTTGCATTGATCATTTCCTGCTTGGCAACCTCGGTCATTTCTGCCCGGCCGCTGTTGTTGGATGATTGGTCTTGCCTTTTCACATTGCCGATTCTAAAATGCAGGGTCAAAGGCATTAAAGGGGTCGTTTTTTCTACCACCGCTCCCGACCAAGTCGCTACATCGGCATCTCCCGTACAGTCAATGACCTGATTGGCTTCGATACGCGTAATTCCGTCTTTATTGGAAATCATTACGGCCGTAATTCGCCCGTCTTTTACTTCGGTGTCACATACCATGCTGTGGTACAATACACTCAGATTTTTTTGTTCCAATATCAACGAATCGCAGAGCAATTTAAATTGCTCTACATTGTCAATAATTACGGTACTCCACTGTTTTGAAATCAACTCCGAACGGCAGTCGTCAATGTGTTTTGCGCCTTTGGGGGTAACCCCCATTTTATGAAGAAGTTCAGTCACGATTCCAAAGGTGACAAAACGACCCGTCGTTTTATCAATGAGGCCGTCAAAATACGGCAACCCTACGCAGGTAATGATCCCCCCCGAAAATCCTGCCCGTTCTACCAATAGGGTTTTGGCTCCGTTACGGGCAGAAGACAATGCCGCTGCGATACCGGCGCAGCCGCCACCGCAAACCAATACGTCAGTTTTGACGGTTTTTAAAGGCAATCGTGACAATGAGGAATGGGAAAGCAGCGGATTGGCAAGGCTCAGCGACCCCGTGGCTGTGGCCGCTACGGTGTTTTTGACAAATTCACGGCGGCTGTTTTTTGAGGATGACATATCAGATCAGGTGTTTTGTTTAAAAAAAGTGGAGCAGTATAGTAGTTTTCGATAAAACTGCTCCACCGTGTAAATGATAAAAGATTAGTAACCGGGATTCTGCTTCAGGGCTGGATTGACATCAATCTCATTTTGAGGAATGGGGTACAGCAGATTTTTTTCGGCTACCGGTACTCCCGCTTTTGTTAAAGTTTCAATGTATTTGCCTGTACGCAGCAGATCCCAGCGGCGGTGCCCTTCAAAGCACAGCTCCCAGCTGCGTTCCTGCATTACAGCATCCCGGAATTGCTCCTTGGTAAGCCCTTTTAGATCCTGCGGACCCGTGGTAAGGGCGGCTCCGCCTCTGGCACGAGCCCGGATCTGGTTGATGGCCGCGTAAGCGTCGGCAGTTGGGCCGCTGAGTTCATTCAGTGCTTCGGCATACATCAGCAGCACATCCGCATAACGCACCACCATGAAATTGTTTCGAGCCTGATTGACCCCACAGGCCAGCGGATCCCAGTACTTACCGGAGCCGGGGCCCTGATCGGCTCCTGGTTTAATAACAGCGCCGGTGGAGGGATTAATGCCTTGGGTGACCACGTTTATTTCTTTACGGGTATCTCCAACAATATAAGAATTGACATGCAGAGGAGTAACGTAATGAAAACCTCCTGCCTGCTGAATGGGATACGTAAAAACAATGGCAAAAGATTGAGCCATCGCACTGCCGTAAGTGGCTAAAATGCAACTGTACTGTACTGAAAAAATATGCTCAGGGCCATTTTTCTTTTCAGGCGGAAAAACGTCCTTATAGGCGGCTACCAAGCTATAAGCCTTAGAATCAATAACCTCTTTGGCTTTGGAAGCGGCATTGGCATAGTCCTTACGCGTAAGATAGACTTTGGCCAAAATTGACTTGGCAGCCCCTGAGGTGGCACGACCGATTTCACTTAATACCGTGTATTTTAAGGGTAAAACGCCTTCTGCTTCTTTTAAATCCAATATAATTTGGTCATATATTTTATCAACCCCGTCACGAGGGCGCTGTACATTGACAACATCTGCGGTAGGGGTTGTAATAAGCGGCACATCACCAAATACCCTTACTAAATTGAAATATGCCAAAGCACGAAGAAATTTTGCCTCTCCCACTACCTGAGCACGGAGTTTGGTATCCATAGCTATGGTAGGAACGTTAATAATTGCCCGATTTGCCCGGTCAATAAGCAGGTATGAGTTGGTATAAAACCCATCAAAAATGGTATTGGCGGAGGTATAACGATTGAGGTCAATCTCACGAGCTTCAGCCAGAAACGGATTCACTTCCAATTCTTCACCGCTTACATCAGACAGGTTAATGATATTCATATTATAAACAGTTCTTAACCGGTCATACACACCATTTATCGCCGAAGTGGCATCTTTAGCCGATTTAAAAGAATTTTCCTCAACAAAGAAACTTTCGGGTGTTTCTTCCAGTAAGCTCTCACAACTCATCGTGATGAGCAGCAGAAAACCTATTAATAGCGTATGTTTGATTTTCATTTGAGTTAGTCGGTTTAAAGTTAAAAAGTAAGATTTGCACCAAAAGTGACGGTACGGGAGGCAGGGTAAGCAAAACGGTCAAATCCGTAAAGCGTATTGCTGTTAAAATCAGAATTGACTTCAGGGTCGTACCCACGGTAGTTGGTGAAGGTGAGGAGATTTTGACCGCTTACGTAAACCCTTGCTCGCTTCATCCATTTTGTTTTAAGGGGCAACTGGTAACTCAAAGATACGTTTTTGACTCGCAGAAAAGAGCCGTCTTCCACCCAATAGTCACTAACCGGTATTGTCCATTGACGGCTTGCAGGTATGGTGTTTGAGGGTTTATCACTTTTCCAATGGTTATCGTACCATTCCTTTAATACTCCACCTCCCTGATCACCGCCGTAGATCTGACGAAATGTAGAATTAAAAATGTCATTGCCATACACTCCTTGCAGGAAAATAGATAAATCAAAGTTTTTGTAAGACAGGTTATTGGTTAGACCAAAAATCGCTTTAGGCAAACCGTTCCCTACGATGGTTCTGTCGGTGGAAGCGTTATAAACCCCATTACCATTTACATCCTTATAACGAGGTGCTCCGGGAAGTGAACCCGCCACCGCCAAAGGCCCGGCAGCCTTGATTTCGTCGGCAGTCTGGTAAATACCGTCAAAGATAACACCATACATGGAACCCAGAGGCTCACCAACTCTGACAATTACTTCGCTTTCGCTGCCTACAAAGTATTGAGAAACCCCGTCAGCTAATTTCGTTACCTTGTTTTTATTGAAGGACACGTTGCCGTTGGTCGTCCATTTCAATCCTTTGGGAGTATTAATATTGGTTGAACTGATTCCTAATTCAAACCCACGATTTTCTACACTGCCAATATTACGCAGTACCGATGTAAAACCGGTAGTAGCAGGCAATTCTACGTTTAACAACAAATCGTTGGTCGTTTTGATGTAGTAATCAGCCGTGATTTGAATTCGATTATTCAATAATCCAAAATCCAAACCGGCGTCAAACTGAGCGGTTTTTTCCCACCGTAAATCCTGATTGGCAATGCGACTGGCCTGAATGAACAATTGTTCCTGATCATTCAGCACGGTGCGCCCCGTACTGTAAGCAGAAAGCGAGTTGTATAATCCAATGCCATCGTTGCCCGTTAGGCCGTAACTCACCCTTAGTTTTAAATCACTGATTGTGGTGGTGTTACGAAGAAAATTTTCGTCGGATACCCGCCAGGCAAATGCTCCTGAAGGGAAAAATCCGTATTTATTGTTAGCCCCGAATCGGGACGAACCATCCATACGACCAGTAAACGTGAATAAATACCGGTCTTTCAGGCGATAATTGACCCGACCCAAATAGGAAGCCAAACCCCACTGAGCAATAGAGCCGGAGGGCGCAAGCAATTTGTTCCCAAGTCCGAGATTTCCCGCACCGAGCGAGAAATTAGGGAAATCCTGCGCTTCGGTATAGGTACGTACTTCACGGTTTTTTTGAAAGGTAACTCCCGCTAATACATCAAATCCGTGATCTTTGTTCAATGTTTTGGAGTAATTGAGGGTATTTTCATTAAGTAGGTTAGTACTTACTGCGTTACCTACGCTTCCGTATCCATTTAATGTATTGGCAAGTGATGTTTGAGGGGTGTAAAATACATTGCGACGGGTGTTAATAATGTCTCCACCCACACTGATACGCCCTGTTAAGCCTTCTGCCAGGTTGATTTCGCCAAATAAAGAACCTAAAATACGGTCGCTTTGCAGGGTGTTGGTACTGGTTTTAAGCACCGCTACGGGATTTGCCGCTGCCGACATCCCCAAAAAATTCAGCGTATAGGTGCCATCAGGATTGAAAATGGTCATGGCTGGGGTTGCGGCAAGCGCTGATTGCACAGGAGAAGAAGTACTTCCCGCTCCGCTTACGCTCGGTTCACTTACTAAATTGTTGTCACTTCGGGTCATGGTAAAATTGGTACCCACTTTGATGCGGTTTGTCAGGCGTGCATCCAAATTCATTCGGGCTGAGTAGCGCTTAAAGTTGTTAGTAAGTACAATCCCGTCTTGATTGAAGTAGTTTCCACTCACCAAATAGCGAAGTTTATCGCTTCCGCCTGAAAGAGTAAGTTGGTAGCTTTGTGTAGGTGCATCCCGATAAATTTCCCGCTGCCAATTTGTACCCGGCAGGTAATCATCGGGTTTTTTAGTTCCGTAGGCAGGGTCTGTACCAAAGCGTTCGGTACGGCCTAAATTCACCAACTGTTCGTTCTTTGCTTTCAGTGATTCTGAGGCATTAACAAGCTCGTGCATTTTAGTGATTCGGGAAATACTGTAAAAAGTTTCAAATTCAATATTGGATTGTCCTTCTTTGCCCCTTTTGGTGGTTATCAATACCACTCCATTTGCCCCCCTTGACCCGTAAATAGCCGTGGCAGAGGCATCTTTCAATACCTCCATAGATTCAATATCATTCGGATTGAGCGTTGCCAGTACGTTGGGAAATGCATCAGATCTGGTATTGCCGCTATTGAGTCCCTGTGCCGGCGTGGGGTTGGTGACAGGAAAGCCGTCAATGACATACAAAGGCTCGTTACTGGCCGAAATGGAATTACCTCCCCGCACTCTTACCTGTACGCCGCCACCTGCAGCATTAGATGATTGGGTTACCTGAACCCCCGATACGCGCCCCTGTAAGGCCTGATTCAGGCCGGAAACCGGCTGTGCTTTAATTTCAGCCGAACCGATAGAAGCAACCGAGCCGGTCAGATCCCGTTTTTTTACGGTCCCGTATCCCACCACTACCACTTCATTCAGGGCTTTTGTATCGGCTTTCAGAGAAATAGTGAATGTAGTTTGAGCGCCAACGTTAACTTCCTGCGCGAGGTAGCCCACATAACTGAAGATCAGTATGGAATTGGCAGTGGGGATGTCAATTTTGAATTTACCTTCGGGATCTGTGGTGGTTCCGAGGTTTGTTCCTTTCACCACAATACTGACCCCCGGCAGGCCGCTGCCGTTATCGTCGGTCACGGTTCCTTTGACCGGAATATCGACTTTGGCTTCACTGCTTTTTTCGACGCTGATCACCGCCGGGCTCTGTCCGTTTCCCATGACCGGCGCACGACTCAGTACAATTTGATTATTTCTGAATAAACGATACGAAATATTGCGAGGTGACAGTACTTTCTGCAAAACGCTTTCCAGCGTTTCATTCTGTAACTCTATCGTTATCGGTGCCTGCGACGCAATGATCTCCCGTTCGTACGAAAATATCACATCCACCTGTTTTTCAATGGTATTGAGCAGGTTTTTAAAGCTCCCGTTTCTGAGCGAGAGCGAAACGCGTTCCTGTAGGCGTTCCTGTCCGTGACCGGGGCGGGCATTGCCCACCCCCACAATACAGACCATTAACATGAGTTGGGCGACCGAGATTTTCATAAGCCTGCCAATCGCTTTTTTGGTAAATAAATTTGACATAATTTTGTTTGTTTTTGTTTGAATAAGCAAAACACTCTCATCCTCCTGCCTTGCCGGGCAGCGGTGAAAATCAATCGGGAATGATGTAGCCGCATCGTTCCCTTTTTTGTAAATCCGGAAAAAGGTTATTTGTTCATAGGGTATAAAGTTGGGTTGAACGGGAGAAGGTTAACGGTTTATTTTATTTACATCCTTTGGATTCGATTACGATCTGGGCATCCACTTCTTTGTACGTAGCACCGATGATACCGCAGATCAAATCAAGCTTATCATACAGCGACTCATTGCCCAACGCCGTAGTGATGACACAACCCGCCAGCGCCTCTTCATTATACAGCATTTTGACGCCATAGCGGGTTTCAACGGCCTTCAATACTTCAATCACCGATACATCTTCGTAGCGAACCGGGAGCGTTGACACCTGTGGCTGTACAATCGGCATGGGAACTTCCACCAATTTACGATTGAAGTTTTCCGTCTCCCTGCTGTAAACCACCTGCTGATTGGGCAACAGAATAACCCCTTTGGTTTCAGGGTCGGTCAGGTTGATACGTTTCTGTTGAAAAACCGATACCCGACCGCTGCTGACTTTTACAGACACCTGTTTATCCCCCTCAAAAGCTCTGATTCGAAAACTTGTCCCCAGTACTTTCGTCACTACTTCATTGGCATAGACGTAAAAGGGACGGTGGTGGTCTTTGGCAATGTCAAAGGAGGCTTCGCCGCTTAGAAAAACCGTTCGTTTTTCTTTTTCAAAATGAGAGGGGTAACTGAGGCGGCTGTTTTTTTCCAGCCAAATCACACTTCCGTCTTCCAGATTCACCCGGAGGGGCGCATCCTTAGCATTCATTTTTTCAATTAATGAATTTTTATCCTCCACCGCAGCCACCAAATCTCCGTAGGTTACGGTATCAATTTGCGGATTCTTCTGAAGATACCATCCCAAACCGAGGGCCAGCGCAATCCCGGCGGCCCAACGCAGGGCTGGCAGGCCCGGAAGTCGGCGAACAATCGGCAATTTTTCCGAGACTGTTTCCGTTACTTTATCTCTTTGAATATCTGCCCAAATCCGATTCAGATCAAATTCAGGAAGGTCACGTTCTTCCGCTTCCTTCATTTCCAGTACCAGCCGACGGGCTTCCTGCATAAGCTCAGTCTTCATCGGGTATTGACCCATGAAATGCTGCCAGTAGGCATCGTCTCCACCCGTTAAGGCCCAATTGACAAAACGGTCGTCGTTTAGAAAGTCCTGAATCTGATAATAGTGATAATTCATCTTGATTGAAGTCTAAATACTTCTCTATAAGTAGAGGTACTGTGAATTGAAAATAGTAACCGAAAAAAGAAAACTTTTTTATAAAAAAGCCTGTAAACATTACAAAACGTTTACAGGCTATACTAAAGTAATGTATTTAAGGACAAAAATATCTATCGCAGGATGAATAACAGTAAAACGGAGATGAGGGTTCTGAGGCTCAGGCGAAGAACGGCGTAGGACTTGGACAGAAGATTTTTCACTACCTGTTTGGGCAGTGCCATGAGTTCAGCGGTTTCGTCCAGTGTCAATTCCTGATAGAAACGCAGGTGGATCGCTTCCCGCTGCCGATTGGTCAGTTTACCGAGGGCCGTTTCAATAACTTTCGAGCGGTTGACCGCCGCTTCCACCTCAAAGGATTGGTTCTCGCCGGAGAGCGTCACCAAATAATCCAGAAAATCGTTAACATCTTCCGCCCCTTCCAATACATCATTTTTTACAGTACGCGAAAGCTGATTCCGCAGGGCACGAAAGAGATAGAATTTGACATTAGATACTTCGCTTAAAAATTCACGGCGACGCCATAGATCCATGAACAGGTCATGGATGGCGTCTTCCACCAACGATCGGTTTGACACGATTCGATACCCATATCCTGCCAATGATTTGGCATACTGTCGGTAAAGTTGCTCAAATGCCTGATCGCTGCCCTGCTTAAAGGAAAGCCATAGCTCGGTATCCGTTTGATTTGTAGCCAAAGTAGGTAAGTTAATTACATTTGTATTACTTTTTGACACAAATGTAATTGTTTTATTCGATAAATAAATAGACTTATTCTAAGATTATCTGCCGCAATTTTAGCGTATAATTCCACTATTTTGGCAAAGGGTTAAACAAATATTGTATTGACTCTGACTTAGCGACACTTTAATTTACAAATAAAAAAGAGCAGTTAAATAACCACCCTTTTACATTCATCACTTTATCTATCTACTTTGATTCTCAACTCCCATTTCTTATTTTTCCAGAAAATCGAGGTCTTTATCGTGGGTTTCGGCCATGGTCAGCGTGCAGTAAAGGCCAATCACAAAACATACCGCCCCCACCAGCGCCCCCGACTCCGTCACACTGAATGTGTTTTTGAAATAGCCGAACAGCGTCGTCATCAACACCACCGTGCCCCGAACCATGTTCGGGATTGTCGTCGCTGCCGTTGCCCGAAGGTTCGTACCGAACTGCTCGGCACCAATTGTGACAAACATCGCCCAATACCCGATGCCGATGCCTAACAGCATCGTCAGCCCGTAAAACACCTTCGCCTTTTCAATGCCTCCGAATAAGTACACTACACTGCATACCAACGTAAACAACATTAAATACAGTACGGCTTTTTTGCGCGATTGCAGCCAATGACTCAGAAAACCACTCCCTAAATCACCCGCCGAAAGCCCGATGTAACACCACATGATGGAAAGACCCGGTTTGACGGGCTCAGTGATGTTCAACGCTTTGCCGAATTCATTACTGAAAGTCGCCAAAATGCCAATCACAAACCAAGTCGGCAAACCCATACCAATACATTTCAAATAGCGAATCAAGCGGTCCCGATTAGTAAACAGCGAAAAGAAATTGCCTTTCCGGATATGCTTTTGTTCTTTGATAGCTGCAAATGCCCCGGATTCAAACACACCTATTCTGAGCAACAATAATGCGATGCCCATACCGCCACCAATAAAATAAGCAGTTCGCCATGCGAAGATTTCCACTGTAAAATAGGCAAATACTGCCCCTAAAAGCCCTATACCCGCAACCAAAGATGTCCCTATCGCGCGTAATTGTTTTGGTAAACTCTCTGACACGAGCGTAATACCTGCACCCAATTCGCCTGCCAAGCCAATACCTGCGACAAAACGAATCACTTTGTACATTTCGGGGTTTTGAACAAATCCGCAAGCGATATTGGCAAGAGAATAGGTGAGGATTGAGCCAAAAAGCACCGAAAGTCGACCTTTTTTGTCACCTAAAACTCCCCATAAGATGCCGCCCAGCAAAAGGCCGGTCATTTGCCAATTGAGAATGCTTGCTCCAACTGTGGAAACCTCTTGTTCACTGAGACCTAAATCTTTAAGGCTTGGTATTCTTACTATTCCAAAAAGAAGTAAGTCATAAATATCTACAAAATAGCCCAGCGCCGCTACAATGACCGGGATACTAAATAATTGTTGAAGCTTTGTACGGTCAGCATTTAAAATCATTATAAATGAAGGTTAGCAATTTATATTTTTCGTTCAGGTGGAAAACGGAGATATGAAGCGGTTTTGAAGGAGACAATGTCTTAAATAACAGCGTTTTCCATAAAGGCATAACAAATCAAATGGCAAATTCCCATGTGGGCATCTTCTACCCTTCCGAAATGCGTGTCTTCTACAACAATCACAAAATCGGCGGTGTCGGCCAGTTTTCCCCGCTGTTTTCCGACCAGTGCAATGGTAAAAACACCCGCTTTCCGCGCCCAGTCGACGGCTTTGATTAGATTGGGGGAATTACCGCTGACGCTCATCACCATGAGCAGGTCTCCCGGTTGGGCAAAATTCATGAGTTGTCTTACAAACACATCGTCGTAGGCGTAATCATTACCCAGAGCAGTCATCCAGGCGGTATTGTCATTGAGCGACATACCCCGAAATCTTCTGTTGAGTTTGTCAGACGCCCCTTTGCTCAGATCGGTGATAAAATGAGACGCGTTGGCGGCACTACCGCCGTTACCGCACACAAAAATCTGACGATTTTCGTCCAGCGCCTTTTTATACAGGGCAATAAGCTGCTTGATTTGTTCGTGCGGGAGGCTGCTTATTACCCGTTGATGTTTTTGAAGATAATCGGTAATAAATTCAGTATTTTCCATTATTATTTCTGTTCGGTATTTTGATGAATAAGGCATAAGGCACCGACCGGCACCGCTTTTTCTTTGAGTTCGGAAAGACGAACCTCGGGTCCGGGCCGATAGGCGCTGACCAAATGCCGGGGCAATGCACGCTGTACCGCTTCGGCCAGCGGCTCACCAATCAGCGACACCCCGCCGCCCAGCACAATCACCTGAGGGTTGAAAAGATGAACGCAGTGCGACAGACCCCAGGCCAGCGTATCGGCGTAGTCAGCGAGTATCTCTTCGGCGACGACATCTCCCTTCAGAAGTGCCGGATGCAAAAATTCCGCTTCTCCGGTATTCTTTCCCCCGGCCAGTTGTTTTAATGCCGAATCCTCAGGCAATTGCGGTAATACCTTTCTGATGACGGCATCCAGTGCCCAGCCGGAGCAGTATGATTCGAGCGTATTTCCCTGTCGGTCAAGCGTCATGAGCCCAACCTCCGCTTCACCGGGCGCGTTGCCGTAATAAAGGCGGCCGCCGACAACCATCCCTCCGCCGACCCCGCTGCCCAGCGTAACGTACAGTTGCTGTTCAAATCCCCGACCCGACCCGTAATGAGCTTCCCCCAGGGCCGCTGTGTTGGCATCATTTTCAATAAACACATCAGCGGAATAACGAAGGTTGAACCATTTTTTCAGTTCAAAACCCGACCACCCGCCGATTTGATGAGAAGCGGCAACAACTCCTGTCTTTCGGTTCACGGGCCCGCCGAAACCCACGCCGATGTGACACGACGGTTGTGCAAGGTCATTGAGGGTTTCCTCAATTTTTTCTAAAATACCTGCCGCTCCCTTCTCTTTTTCAACGTTGAATCGAAACAGGGTCTCAATTTCTCCGGTGTCAGGGTTGCCGACGGCAATCTGCAGTTTGGTGCCGCCGATCTCAATTCCGATGTTCATGGCTGTTCGATTAATAATTGTTCAATGCCTAAAATAAGGCTGTGGATGATTTTGATATGGATTTCCTGAATACGGTCTGCGTATCCGAAATGCGGAACCCGTATTTCGACATCGCCGATATCGGCCAGTTTTCCGCCGTCTTTTCCGGTCAGAATGACCGTTTTTATTCCCTGACGACGGGCTGTAGTTATCGCATTGACAATGCTGTCGGATTGACCGCTTGTGCTGATGGCCAGCAGTATATCACCGGGGCGACCCACGCCTTCCACGAAGCGGCTGAATACGTGGTCATAACCGAAATCATTGCCGACGCAGGAAAGGTGGGAAGGATCGGAAATGGCCAGTGCCGCCAGCGGCCGACGGTTGTTTCGGTACCTTCCGGTAAGTTCTTCGGCAAAATGCATAGCATCACAGTGTGAGCCGCCGTTGCCGCAACTCAGTATCTTACCGCCTGACTGAAGGCTCTCAGCCATCATTTCAACCGCTTTCCCGATCTGAAAAAAATGGTCATTGTTATTCACAAAATCCTGAAGCACTTTCTGTGCTTCCATGAACTCGTATCGAACGGTTTCCTGTAAAGTCATTTTAAGTTCTGCATTTTATTGGGTTACTAATTCCGTTGAAGGCCACCCGGATTTAATTTTTTCAATTCCTGTCGGCGTCACATTTGTATGGTACAGATAGATTGCCTTTAAATTTTTAAGTGCTGAAAGTTTCTGAAGGCCCGCATCACTTACCTGTGTATCATACAGATTGAGCGTTTGCAGATTTTTTAAACGGGCAATGTATTCCATTCCTCTGTCCGTCACGGAAGTATGATCCAATTCCAGGCGGGTCAGCTGTTCAAGCTTTGCAATATCCGCCAACCCGCCGTCCGTAATTTCGGTATCGCTCAGGCGCAGCCACACGAGCTGTTTAGACAGCGGCAAAAGCAGTTTTGTCTGTCGGTCATTAAAGGAAGGCAGATTGATAAAATTGGCGGAAAGGTAATTGTTGTCTGCGGCAATGGGTTTAAGGTAAGCCCCCAATTGAAGCAATGCATCAATATCGCGGTCATTGGCCTTGTCTACTTCAGATACAGGCACCAACGATGAGCCTTTCGGCTCTCCTTCATTCCCGGCAGGTCCCCCGACTGTTAGTTTAGACACTATTTTCCTGATCAGATCGGATTTAGGAACCTGTGCTACCGTCTTATCGAAACTTGCTCCCTGCTCCAGCCACCAGTGAATCAGGGCTGTTTCATTTTCATTAAGCTGCGGTTTTCCTTTCGGAGGCATGTGCTTTTCATCTTCTTCCGGCAGCAGCAGCCGGGTATACAAGGCAGATTCGGCAGGATTTCCGGCAGTAATGACCGGACCGTTCTTACCTCCTTTTTTAAGAAAATCAATATTATCCAGTCGTAAGTTTCCCTTCTGTTTTTCGGCATTATGACACTGACGGCATTTTTGTTCCAGTACCGGTTCGATGAGATCGGCATAGACGAGCGCTTTTGTCGAATCGGTAACGGGTACTTTTTTAGGAAGCGGAGAGGAAGCGGCTCCTCTTCCCGCCATGGCAAGGATAGGTTGGGTTAAATAATCAGAGCCGTGGGTCAGATTGCCGCCGAAATGCCCTGCAAGCACAAGCAGAAGCCCGATGCAGACACTCAGCGCTTTTGAAACAGTCGCCTTGACGGGAAACCTTTTCAACAAATAAGCCGTACAGGCGGCGACGGCCAAGGCTATGCCCGACCATTGGTGGTAACTGACGGCCTCATCATTGTAACCGCCTTCCTGTTTGAGTAAAAAACCCGCTGCACAGCCTGCAACGGCACTTACCGCTCCCCAGAAAAGGAGTATTTTTTGGGCAGGCATCAGGTTTTGATTTGCAGGTTTATGGATAAAAAATTCCAAAACAACGGCAATGGCCAAAATACCGATTGGCAGGTGAATAATCAGGGGATGTAATCGGCCCGCAAACTGTACCAGAGCTTCTGAAGGAGACATTTATGAAAAGTAAAAGGATGATTTATACCCTTTCCAACTTAATGGGATAGGTCTTTTCGGATAACCACTGCGCAACGTATACATTCTCGTCGCTGTCAATATAAACATCATGGGGGTGCATAAACACTTTAAACGGGTCTTCCTTTTGCTGGGGTTGCAACACTCCGTTTATATAGGTTGGTGCTGAGCCTCCGGGGGTAGAAATCACTTTGTTTTCTTTATCTAAAATTTGAAAGTATCCTGAGTTGGCATATTCCTGCGAGGTGGAGCGGAACACTGCCGCAAAAATGTAGTCTTTATGAATACGGGGACGACAAACAAATGAGCCCGGCAAAGGAACGGCACTTAAGTATTTCCCGTCCAAAGTGAAATATTTTAAGCAGTTTCTTTTGCGGTCGGTAATGAACAGTCGATAATTTCTGCTGTCTCTGGTATCGACGGTGATCCCGTGGCAGCAGTCAAATTTTTCCGTAAGACTTTCCCCGCCTCCCCCGAAGTGACGAATCAACTTTCCGTGTCTGTCGTAGTGCAATACATAATTCAGTCCGTATCCGTCCACCACGTACATATCGCCGTTGGCAGGGTTCACTGCCGTTTCAGTAGGACGATACTGATAAGGAGCTTCGTATAATCCTGTTTCTCTCGGGTAATCCAGTTTTAAAATTTCTCGCCCTTTCAAGTCGGTTTTGATGACCTGATTCCGTTTGTGATCCGTAATTAATAAAAACTGGTCGCTGCCTTCCCCGGCAATTGTAAACCCATGCGCTCCCGGATAGGAATTCCCCCAGGTCTCCACTAATTTCCCTGACTTGTCGTACACCAAAACATTGTTTTTAACTTCATCGGTCAAAAGCAAAATTCGGCCTTTAGAATCTTCGATCAGTTCATGGCAGTTATTCACCGGATTTTTACCGGCATCCAAAATTCCCCAGCCGGGAACAACTTTGTAACGATGACTTCCGTGACCGATAATGACCTCGTTACCCCGGCGTGATGCAGCGCCTGCTTTTGGCAGAAATGCAGCCGTAACGGCCAGTGATCCTGCGCGTAAAAATGCTCTTCTTGATTTCATTGATGATCAGGTTAAAATGGGTTTCACTACGTGACCGTGTACATCGGTGAGTCGGTAACGCCGCCCCTGGTGTTTAAATACCAGACGCTCATGGTCAATGCCCATCAGGTGCATGACCGTTGCCTGAAAATCATGCACATGGACGGGATCCCGGAGAATGTTATACCCAAACTCATCGGTTTCGCCGTAAATCATTCCCTTTTTGATGCCCGCCCCGGCCATCCAGATTGTAAAGCAGCGCGGATGATGGTCACGTCCGTAGTTTTCTTTCGTGAGTTTACCCTGTGAATAGTTCGTTCGGCCGAATTCGCCGCCCCAAATCACCAGCGTATCTTCGAGCAGCCCCCTTTGTTTAAGGTCTTTGATAAGTGCCGCTGACGCCTGATCCACACTTTTGCACTGAATCTGAATATCTCTGGGCAGGTTGCCGTGCTGGTCCCAGCCCTGATGATAAAGTTGAATGAACCGAACGTCTTTTTCCGCTAATTTTCGGGCCAGAAGGCAGTTGGCGGCGAATGTACCCGGCATGCGGGATTCTTCCCCGTACATATCGAAGATGTAGTCGGGCTCTTTACCGATGTCCAGCGTTTCGGGCACCGAAGTCTGCATGCGATAGGCCATTTCATACTGCGCCATTCGCTGATTGATTTCGGGATCCAGCACCTTTTGAGCCTGATTTTGGTGCAGTTTGGCCAAATAATCCAACATCATTCTGCGGTCGGATTTATCAACTCCTGCGGGATTGTTAAGGTAAAATACCGGATCGGGACCCGACCGAAAAACGACTCCCTGATGAATGGAAGGCACAAATCCATTATTCCACAGTTTGGCATACAGCGGCTGATCACCGTTTCTGCCCTTGCTGAGCAGCACCACAAAAGCGGGCAGGTTGCGGTTTTCGGAGCCCAGCCCGTAGCTGACCCATGAGCCGAAACTCGGCCGCCCTGCCTGTTGCGAGCCCGTCTGAAAAAAAGTAACGGCGGGGTCATGATTGATAGCCTCCGTATGCATGGAGCGAATAAAACAGAGTTCGTCCGTTATTTTGGCCGTATGGGGCAATAACTCGCTGACCCACATCCGGTTTTTGCCGTGCTGAGCAAATTTGAAGGTTGAGCCAGCCAACGGAAATTTTGACTGCGAGGCCGACATGCCCGTTAGTCGCTGCCCGTTTCGAACCGACTCCGGCAAATCCTGCCCCCACATCTGTTCCAGTTTGGGTTTATAGTCAAAAGTTTCCAACTGAGAAGGGGCACCGCTCTGAAACAGGTAGATGACCCGTTTTGCGCGGGGAGCAAAATGCGGTTTACCGAGCGATTGGTTTTCGTCCGATGCCGCCAGTGCCCCAAAAGGGTTGAGCAGGGAGGACAGGGCCATGGCTCCGAGTCCGGCACTTGTCTTTCCCAAAAAAGTCCGGCGGCTCATTTGGTCATGCAATTCATCAATAAGTGTATTCATTGTAAAGGCACGTTAACGTTTTACAATTGCTTCGTCAAAATTCATTACCGTAGATGCCACCAGGGCCCAGGCCGCTGTTTCGGCGGCGGGCAAGCCCATAGGCACAGGGTATTCACCCACACTCAGCACCTGTCGGGCTTTTGCGGGCTTGTCACTGTACCGGCCGAGGGCATTTTTATACATTTCGGCCATTATTGTTTTTTCATCGCTTCGGGCACGACGGCTGATAAGAGATTGAAAAATAAAATCAACCATTGCGTCATTTTTAAGCCCTTTTTCCATGCCTCGCTGCGCCAGCACGCGGGCTGCCTCAAAAAACTGAGGATCGTTGAGGGTTACCAGTGATTGCAGCGGAGTACTTGTCTTCTGCCGTTTGATGACACAACTGAACCGATCCGGTGAATCAAAATTGACCATGGCCGGGTGCGGGGCATTGCGTTTCCAGAAGGTGTACATGCTTCTTCTGTACAAGTCTTTTCCGTGATCCTGCACATACCGGCTGTTAATTACATTACCGTTACCCAGCGCTTCCCATATACCGTCGGGCTGATAGATCTTTACACTCTTTCCGCCCACGGTTCTGTTGAGCAGGCCGGCTCCGGCCAGCACATTGTCGCGCACAATCTCGGCACTCATCCGATAAGTCGGATAACGGCTCAGAAGCAAATTGTCGGGGTCTTTTTCAAGGCTTGCCCGCGATGGTACAGAACTTTGGCGATACGTGGCTGACATGACCATTTCTTTCAGCAGCGCTTTGGTATTCCAATGCTGCCGGAACCTGAAGGACAGCCAATCCAATAATTCCGGATGAGTGGGCAGCGCCCCCTGATTGCCGAAGTCATCCGAAGAATTTACCAGCCCCCGGCCAAACATCATTTGCCAGTAACGGTTAACGGTCACCCGGGCAAAAAGCGGGTGTTCATCGCTTAACAGCCACTGTGCCAGTCCAAGCCGGTTGCGCGGAAGCCCTTTAGCCAGCGGCGGTAACTTATGAGGGACATCGGCGCTGACTTTCTCGCCCGGCGCGTCGTAGGCACCACGGTTGAGGACAAAGGAAGAGCGAGGGGTTTGCGTTTCACGGTAGATCATTACCTCCGGCTGCGTGCTCAGGATACGGTTTTCCGCCTCCCTAAGGGAACGAAGTGCCGCCTGGGTTTCGGCATAGGCGCGGTCAGAGGTTAGCCGATACCATTCCGCCCGCAGTTCACGCTGCTGAGGAGTAGGGCTAACGGCGGCAATCATTTGCTGAACGGCCTGTTTATCTCCGCCAAGGTACTGTATTTCGGCGCGGGAAAGAACGCGGTTATAGGCACTGAATTCATCCACGGCCACTCCCTTTATGCTCGCCTGAATACGGGAACCGATGCGGAATGCCTGTTGGGTTTTCAGCAGGTAATTTTCCCCGAACGTATATAACAGACTGCGTTCGAGCTGATCGTTAAGAACGGTAAACCCGAGTCGTTGACCGTCTGCATAGGCCGAGATTCCTTTCGCCGAACTGCTGCCGTCGTAGGTAAGCACCAAATGTTTCCACTGCCCTGGCGTGATTTTCTCCCTGCTCTTCATTTCGATGCCGTTGGCAGGGTAGGAATGAGCGAAAATAACCGACAGCGTGCGGTCCGGATTTAACTGCACGCAGTAACCCCGGTAGCCGTCAATCATGCCGTTCATGACGGTACCCAGCACAATACCGTTGGCAGCGCGGTCGAGAAGATTGAGCCAAATACTAATGCTGAATGGCTCAAAACGGTCAAAAAGCAACTTTTCGGTGTAGTTTACGGATTGTTCGTTTTCCAGCCGCAGGGCTTTTCCCACTTTTCCCGGAATGAAAGTTACGGGAGAATTGCCGCTGTTTTTAAATATTCCTTTAGCCCCGATATTTTTTACCTTTCCACCGGTAGTATCATCAAACCCATGCCGGGTCAGCAGCGCCGAATTCAGGGCTTTTTCCACCGTATTTTCATTGGCAACGGTCCGTACGGGCAGATCAGGATAGGAAGCCGTATTTTTACTGAGCTTGGCAATCCACTGCCGAATGGACTTTAGCGAATCTTCCGCCGAACGAGACAGCAATACCATGGAGGGCGAAGGCTCGCCGGCATGAGCCACCTCGCCAATTTCACGATTATTGTTAAAAAACGCATACAATCGGTAAAAGTCTTTTTGTGAAATGGGGTCATATTTGTGATCATGACAGCGTGCGCACTCCACACTGTGGGCCAGAAATGCTTTGCCGAACGTATTCACCCGGTCAATGACATACTCCGTACGATATTCTTCCGGGATAATGCCCACTTCTATATTTTGGGGGTGAAGCCTTAAAAAGCAGGTGGCCAGGAGCTGACGGCGGGTTGGGTTGGGTAACAGATCGCCCGCCAGTTGCCATTGGATAAACTTATCATACCGCAGATTTCGGTTGAATGCCTCAATGACCCAATCACGGTACGGAAATACATTCTGAAAGGGGTCGGACTGATAGCCGCGGGTATCGGCATAACGGGCCACGTCCAGCCAATTTGATGCAAGATGCTCGCCGAAATGCGGTGAGGCTATTAATCGGTTAACAACCTTTTCGTACGCATTTTTATCTTTATCATTTATGAAGGCGGTCTGTTCTTCCGGAGTGGGCGGCAGACCGGTCAAATCAAGTGATACCCTTCGCAGCAAAGTAGCCTTATCGGCCGGCAGACCCGGTTTTAACCCTTTTTCTTCCAGCTTTTTCAGAACAAATCGGTCAATATCATTAATGGCCCAAGCTTCATTTTTTACCTTCGGAACCTCAGGGTTTTCAATTTTGGACAATGACCAGTGCTCCTGCCATTCGGCCCCCTCTTTGATCCATTGAAGCAGAATAGCCTTTTCCTGCGTCGAGAGGGTAAGATGAGACCCGGGCGTGGGCATCACCATATCGGGGTCTGATGAGGTAATACGGTGAAAGACGTCACTTTTGGTAAGATTCCCTTTCACAATGGCTTTTCGGCCGCTTTCACATTCCTTGTCATACCCTTCGGGCACATCCAGCCGAAGGTTGGCCTTTTGTTTGTTTTTATCCGGTCCGTGACAGGCAAAACACCTGTCTGAAAGAATTGGCTTTACATGAATATTATAGTCAAGATGCTCGGGCAATTGCTCCATCGCCGTCTGAACATCGTTAGGTATTTCGGCAGTATCACACCCAATCGCGCAAAAACTTGCCCATCCAATCAGCAAAAAGTTTACAAAAGCGTTGTTTCTCATTGCTTTAACAGCTTTAATTCGATTGATTTTATTTTCTTTTCCCGTCCCGCTTTATACCCCAAAAAACCGTAAAAAACCAAGTAAGCATAACAAAGGACGGGGATAAAAAAAGAGTATTGTAAGCCATAAGCATCGGCAATGGCTCCCTGCAAAACAGGAAGTAAGGCCGCTCCTAAAATGGCCATGATCAACAAAGAAGACCCTTGTGAGGTATATTTTCCCAGCCCCGCAATCGCCAACGCAAAAATATTTGACCACAGAATTGAGTTGAACAGCCCGGCTCCAATCAAACACCACATAGCTATGGGGCCGGTGGTGAAAATCGCTGTCGAAATCAACACGACCAGAATGAATGAAAACACGCCTAACGTGCGGGCAGGCAGCGATGCGCCAACAAAAAAAGCGAGAAGGGTCAGTAATAAAAAGATGCTGTAAAAACCTGCCGTTGTCCAATCGGTCAGCAAGCCAATTGCTACAAAAGACACGAGCGGAATCAAAATCATCAGGCCTGTTTTTTGCGTCCTCGCTAATCCTGTACTTAACGAAACAGCCCCAATAAACCGACCGATCATCAAACCGCCCCAGTAAAACGCTACATACCGACTTCCCTGAGCTTCAGTCAATCCTGCAATTTCGGGCAGTTTGAAAAAATTAATCAACAAACTGCCTACGCCTACTTCTCCGCCCACATAGGTAAAAATGGCTAAAATGCCCAAAACTAAATGGGGGTACTTCAATGCCCTGGCTCCTTTTACCAATTCAGTTTCAGATTTGAAAGCAGGAAGTTTAATGAATCGAAAGACCAACGCCATTACAAAAAATACCCCGGCAAACAGCAGATACATCGTTTGGATGGTACTGCTTCCCAAATCAGCATCGGACGTTCCGGAATGACTGAATAAAAAGTAGCCTCCAATCAAAGGCGCAATCGTGGTGCCGAACGAATTAAGCCCCTGCGCCAAGTTTAACCGCCCCGAAGCACTTTCTTCCGAACCTAAAATGGCAACGTAAGGATTGGCGGCTATTTGCAAAAGCGTAAAACCCAAACCAAGACAAAACAAAGCCCCTAAAAACAGGCCATAGATCCGAAAACCAGCGGCCGGATAAAAAAGCAAACAGCCCGCAGCGGCGATCAGCAGCCCCCAAATGATACAGTCTTTATACCCGATTTTTTCTATTAAATCACCGTATTTTACCGAAGACAAAAAATACACCACTGACCCAATAAAGTACGCTCCGAAAAAAGCAAACTGTACGAGTGTCGCCTGCAGGTAATTCAGAACAAATTGGTGTTTGAGATAAGGAATAAGAATATCGTTGAGGCAGGTAATAAACCCCCAAATAAAAAATAGACCCGTAATGACACTAAAAGCAAAAACATTGCTTTGGGCCCGCTTATCTTTGGAATGTAATGCAGTTTTTGTGGGTAAAATTGCCATTTATTTAAGATTTTTAAGTTCATCGGCCAGCGAAGGGGGAGCCGCTGCCGCATCAGCCGCCCATTTCGTATTGGGATAGGCACCCATTGTAAACTCAATTTTTCCGTTGTTTACCAAATCAAAATGATTGAAATAAGCTTTGTTGTAAGCCTTACCGTTGAGCCTGACCGATTGAATGTATATGTTGTTTTTACTGAGATTTTTGGCCGTTATCTCCAGTATTTTTCCCGCTGGCAAATGAACCTTTGCACTTTTAAACAGGGGCGAACCGATGACGTACGTACCATCGCCGTGACGAACGGGGTAAAAACCCAACGCACTCAGTACATACCAGGCCGACATCTGCCCCGTATCGTCGTTGCCGCACAACCCCGTCGGTGAATTGTTATAAAGCGTTGTACGAATTTTGTCGACGTATTTTTGGGTTTTCCAGGGTTGCCCCAAGTAAGCATACATATAAGCCGTATGGTGGCTCGGCTCATTGCCGTGGGCGTATTGTCCGATCAAACCCGTAATGTCTCCCGATGTATTTTTACCGGCTATGTCCGATCTTAAGCTGAAGAGGGTATCCAGGCGGGCAATTAATTTTTCTTTGCCTCCCATGATTTGGGCAAGCCCTTTGACATCGTGCGGCACAAAAAAGCTCCACTGCCAGGCATTGCCTTCACAATAATCGTCCCGCCGGTGATTGGAAGCATAAGGATCAAAGGGGGTTCGCCAACTACCGTCGGCAAAACGACCCCGCATCAATTGCGATTCCTTACTGAATATATTGCGGTATGAAGAAGCCCGGTTGAGAAAGTACCGATAATCCGCTTTTTTATTAAGCATTTTGGCCATTTGCGCCAAACTCCAGTCATCGTAGGCGTATTCAAGGGTGCGCGCTACCGCCTCCATTTCCAGATCTGCCGGTACGTAGCCGTACTTTTTGTAATTTTTGAGTCCTACAAAATACCGCATCGAAAAGCCGGACGTATCTTTCATGGCGGAGGTTTTCATGGCCTCAAAAGCATGATCGGCATCATAGCCGCGAATGCCCTTAAAATAACTGTCGGAAATAATGGGAATACTGTGCAAACCCAGCATCTGAAAAGTCTCCTGCCCAGCCAGCACATTGATGGGCAATTGCCCGAAAACGTCGTAGTGTTTGAGAAAGGTTTTGACATAATCGTTGATCACATCGGGCTGCAGAAAACTCAGCAGCGGTACGGCTCCCCGAAATGTATCCCAAATACTGACCACCTGCCCGTAATAGGGGAAGTCAGCACGGTGTACTTTCATATCGGGCCCCCTGTACTTTCCGTCCACGTCCGAATACAGCATCGGATACATCAGCGTAAAATAGAGCGTCGAATAAAACGTGGATTTGTTGGCCTCATTTGCATCACTTATTTCAATGCGGGAAAGTTCTTTGTTCCACGCCTGCTGATTTTGCCTGATAACTTCTTCAAAATCCCATGCTTTGAGTTCTGAAGTAAGGTTTTTTTCCGCTCCCTCCATGTCTACGGACGAAAGGGCAGTTTTGATCAAAACCTGCTCCGTCGTGCCTGCTTCAAAATAAAATACCGCTTTTACGTCCGTTCCGGTCACTGACTGTTGATTGGTTTGGCGTTGATTTTTAAAAAATAAATCCACGCTTTTGATAGGCTTAGAGAACTTGGTATAGAAATAAACGTGCTGCTCCGGGGCAAAACCATTGGAGATTCGATAGCCTTTTACCGTATATTTATCCACTACTTCCAAATGCGACACGCGTACTGTATCATAACTGTCCTCTTTGACAATGGTACAAGCCCCCGTACTGCCGTATTTTAAATCAATAAGTAACCCCTGAGCGTCATTTTTTTGGTAGGAATATCTGTGAAAACCGCAGCGGGCAGTAGCTGTGAGTTCCGCTTTAATGCCGTAATCATCCAAAAAAACGCTGTAATGCCCGGGTTTGGCCTGCTCTCTGTCATGGGAGAATGCCGACTTTAACGCATAATCAGGATAGTTTGCTGCTCCGGCGGGGAGATTTCTGCCGTTGAGGGGTACAAAAAGCAAATCCAAAAAGTCGCCGCAACCCGCCCCGCTCTTGTGAACGTGGCTGAAACCAGTAATGGCTTTGTCGTCGTAATGATAACCGGAGCCGCTCATTTTGTTATAACCGGAACCACCCGTTCGGGTATCGGCTCCGAGTTGGACCATGCCGAAAGGGACGCTAACGATGGGACTTATACGTCCGTCGAATCCGGACCCCATTAACGGGTTGACGAGGTCAATCGGACGAGTGGACGGGGATTGGGCCACGGCACAGTAAACGGTGCCTAAAAACAGTGACAGTCGAAAAAAGCTTAATACATTCATTGATTTCCTTTGTTATAATCAGCCAGAAATTTTGCCAGACCGCTGTCGGTTAGCGGATGGTTGAGCAGTGCCGTAATGGCATTGAGCGGACAGGTTACTACGTCGGCTCCGAGTTCGGCGCATTTGAGAATATGAACGGGATGCCGTACGGAAGCAGCCAATACCTGCGTTTTAAATCCGTAATTCCGGTAGATGGTGATGATCTGCGCGATAAGTTGAATCCCGTCCATTGAAATATCATCCAGCCTTCCCACAAAGGGTGAAACGTAGGTGGCACCCGCTTTGGCAGCCAGCAGCGCCTGCCCGGCTGAAAAGACCAGCGTGCAGTTTGTTTTGATGCCACGGTCGCTGAGGGCTTTAATGGTTTTGATCCCCTCTTTGATCATGGGTATTTTGACGACAATTTTTGGGTCAATGTTGATGAGTTCTTCGGCTTCTCGAAGCATACCCGCACTGTCGGTGGATACCACCTCGGCACTTACATCGCCCTCCACAATGGCGCAAATGGCTTTATAATGCTCCAAAATGGTCTGTTTTCCAGTAATCCCTTCTTTGGCCATCAGGGAAGGGTTGGTGGTAACGCCATCAAGTACTCCGAGGTCATGCGCTTCCTGAATTTCCTTTAAGTTTGCCGTGTCTAAGAAAAATTTCATACTGAATGGAGAAAATAGATTCTATACAAAAGGAGAGGTACATCGTTTAACAAAAAGTAACCTCGGGAATTGAATTATTTTTGGAAATAACCGAAGGATTCCTGTACGGCTTCCCTGATTATCGTATCCTGCCGGCCTGACGGATGATTTGGAGGGCTTTGGGAGGGCGGTCAGTTCCCAGATAGTTCGTATGGTTGGTCAGCGGGCAGTTTATTCCTTTGTTGATAAACTTTGTGCTGTTACTGAAGTTGCGATGCACACGTATTTTGCCTTAAAATAGCCAATGCGAAAGTAGTACTGCCGCAAAGAACCTACTTCACCTGAACCTCCCGTAACTGCTCCCGTCGAATCACCGTTACGTCCAACGACGCTTTTCCTCGGTTCAAAGCAAATAATACCTCCTCGTATTTCAAATAGGTAAACTCACAAAACTCCGAGACCGATACGTGCGACTTAGACGGCTTTTGCTTCTCGCGTCGAATCTTTCGAATCAATCGGTAGGCCGAAGCCTCCGAACAGCCTAACATGGCTACAATGTCCGAAGCGTACAAAACAATTCGCAGGGGTGTCATAATCGGTCAGTTTAAGTCAGCAGTCACGCAAGCTAAAAATATTCTGTTTATAGGTGTTAAAGTTGTGTCAAAATTAACCAATCAACACCATGAAACGAATATTTTTCTGTCTTATCATTGCTCTGGCCACGCTCACAGCCCAAGCACAACTCCCGCTGATGCAGGGCCGCGTCGTACGCGTACTCGACGGCGACACCTTTGAATTGCTGCAAAACAGCGATGCAACAGGGGCTCAACGTATTCGTTGCCGCATCGTCGAAATTGACGCTCCCGAACGTGACCAATCCTTCGGGCGTGAGTCAGGCGACTCCCTGAAAGCCTTGCTTCTAAATCAATGTGTCACTTGTCGCCCCATTGCTCACGACCAATACCACCGTTGGCTGGTCAAAGTTACCCACCTTAATTACCACCCGGTAGCACTCGACAGCATCCTTATCTCGCGTGGTTGGGCTTGGTCGGTACGTGGTTGGAATACCAAAGGCTATCAGGCAGATGCCGATCCTGTGCAGGCCGATGCACGCTGGTTCGACCGCGGTCTGTGGAAATGTCACCATCCTGTCCCTCCATGGATTTGGCGCCGCTTCAAAGCCCCTGTCAAACGTCTTTATCAATGTCAATAACTTAAAAGAAATGGTCACTATCACCTACCTCACGGGCGAGAAACGCTTTTCCCTCGTTTACAATTATACCACCAAACGAAAAGCTGTTCGCAGCGCCAATCCGAAACCAAAGACGTTCCGTTCGCTGGCTACTCAGGTGATAAGAGCCCAAGGCAGAGGTAAAACCACTTTCTCTTGGCAGCATACCACGGACAACCCTGTACTGTCATTGGAAGGAAATGCAGCCGAGGCGTATCTCTATCGCTATGAGAATGGAAACCCGCTTACAGTCACCTCTGGGTCATTACTCCAGGTATTGCAGTATCTGTTTATGCTCTCAAAAAATGGCACGGAATACCACCGGAATGCCGTTAAAACCCTCCAAATCAACATTAACATTGCATAAAAACCCATGACAAACATCACTTATGATACTGCTGCCAAACAATTCATGTTGGCTTATTCTTATACCAATGCCAAAGGCAGAATGTTTAACGTCGCTCCCAAGCCGCGCGGCCTGACGGCCCTCACTAATCAGGTTCTCAAAGCCCAACAACGCTTGATTATTGAATTTGTCGCTAACATTACAAGTCAGGACCTTTCCACCCTCGATGCCGTGGCCACGGTGACAGGTTCAGGCAGTAATTTCATCGTGGCCATTATTGGCTACGGGGGAGAAGCCTCAAATTGGTCAACAGTAGGCGAAGCCCTGCGCGAACTGGTTCGTCTCGGCAAAGAATACTCCGACCCCAATTTCCGCAAAGCCCTCCGCAAAAAACGGTTCAGCCTGACACTCGGAGCATAAGCAGGTTAATAAGTGACCCAAGAAACCCCAACGGGCGTCAGCCCTGAATTTCCAGCGTTCCTATGAAGCACATTAGGGATTTCGGATAAAGTGCGAAGCACCCGAAAGACCGAAGTGATGAATGGGAACGCGAGGCCCAGAGGCGGGGACGCCCAGTCCCAGAGCGACACAACCAAACAAAACCCTCAGTAGCAGAAATACAAGAAATAAATCCCTACGAGTGACAAAAGGAGAAACTGCAAAACCTAAAATCAATTTTTTACTTTTTATACAACCCTCACAATTCATACTAAACAACATGCCCCCTTCGGGGGTGGGGGCTATCAACAGCACATGGCAAAAAACGTCGGAGTCGTTCAGTTACAAGGTAACCTCGGCAACCTAAACTTTACCAAAGACGGCCAAGTCCGTCAAAAACCTACCTCACGTCCTATCACGGCAGAGCGTACGTTGGAAAACAACAGCGAATTCAGTACCCAGGCAAAGGCCACTTCCCTGATTGGAGAAGCCTTCCGCACCTGCATCGCCAACGCCAAATCTTCCGATTGGCACAATCGTTTATCCAAAGTCACCCGTGAGGTGTTGAAACTTGATTTGACCAACCCACGCGGTCAGCGCGGCATCATTGACGACGAAACCTCGCTCTATCAGGGTTATGATTTCAACGGCAATGCTCCCATCGGCCGCGTATTGTACGCGCAGGTGTCCACTACCCTCGACCGCACCACGGGCGATTGTCAGGTCATTATTCCTGCGCTCACCCCTGCCGTGGCCATTGCTGCACCGCAGGGAGCTACCCACGTGCGTTACATTGCCTGTTCGTCCGAAGTGGATTTTGAGAACGGCAGCATCAAGGCGGCCAACGCGACCTCGGGATATACTACCCTTAACAATGCCCCACAAGCCGCCATACCACTTGCTGTGAACGTGGACGTTAATGCTGCTAAACCTATTTTCATCGGAGTGGGTCTGGAGTTTTATCAAGAGGTCAATGGTCAAAAGTACTTGTTACAAAATGGGCAATTTAACCCTTTTCAAATTGCCTCGGTAGATACGGGTATCCTGTAAAATCAAATTCACCTAATGAAAAAGCCGACTCATCATCGGCTTTTTTCATTAGGTGAATTCCGTGCTTTACCCGTCCATAATAGCAGCTATATCCCAGCGATAAGGCTTCTGACTTGTTTACGGTTTTCCAAGTTAACCATTCAAAACAAAAAAGGTCGCAGCCAACGGCCACGACCTTTCCGCATTACGGTTACCGAATATTTCTTCAAGAAAATCAAAGCCAATTTTAACGCTGTAGGCTGGGGACACACCACTTGGCATAAGAAAGGCTAAATCCCCCTGAATTGCTGTCGCTCGTATGCTTTCCAATCCACAGTCGTCTGACTGACCACCGCCGCTACTGCCCCTGCCGTCACCATATACCCTGCAATGGTTGTCACCACCACAGGCAGTGCCGCACCTGCGGTGAAAATCGTTGTTCCCACCATCCCTAAAACTAATCCCACATTCCGAATCACTCGGAAAAACTTGGGAGTAGGCGCTTTTACCCGCTCAAGTACATTCAAATCCGTGTTCTGCATAATCAGATAAATTTTAAGTATGACTGCCAATAGATAAAACTCAACTCGATGTTTCAACATGTTCATAAAAAGCCAAATCGAAGCAAACACTTCCTAACGTCAGGGTCATAAATCTAAAAAAGCGGTCGTGGCTTCGGTGCAATCCCAAACGAAACATGATCCGAAACCGTCGCCTCCTCCTTCTCCCTTAACTTCCGATGCACTCCTTCCCCTTTAACTTTTACAAAAGAAGGAGCCGAAGTATTGCCTCCAACTGTCACAAAGTCCTCCGTTTCTTCGTCGGAGTCCCACTCCAGTACCAGTTCTGAATGATACCGCACTCCACCTGTCCGCTGCCGCCATGCAAACACGGCTACATCTCCCGGTTGGGGTAGTTTCCTGCCACCCGACGGGCCGTTTCTCCAAATCACTCGATTGGGATAACGTATCCAGCTATATGCTACCGCAGGAGACTGTACGTTTGATTGGAGACCGCACTGTTGAAAGACCCATTCGATAAAAGCCCCACAATAAGGCGTACCTTCTGGCAAATGTAGAATTTTCAGATACTTCATTACCTGTCCCCCGTCATTCCTCCCCGTCCGCTCCCGTACCCGCGTCTGTGACAAAGCCGTCCTTACCAAACACTTCCGCAATTCGGCTCCCCCACTGGGGGCGGGGGGGGCTGTTACCACTTGACCGTAAGCACCATCACAAATCCCCAGAAAAAAAGCCCAATAAAAAAGCAGGTAACGCATATCAATTGCCATGGTTGAAGTTGTTGAAGATGAGTCGAAAAATCCTGTTCTGACGCGCGGTCATTAACAAAGTACTGGTGTAGATACGGCACAAAATACCGTAAAGCTTTTTCTACGAGTAACAACGCTGAGAAAAACACAATCACCGACAGCAATACTTTTTGAAAGCCTGCTATGTCAATCGGTCGCATTGAGAGGTCGTTGATAACAATATAATTGTACAGAAACCCTGCTGCCAAGAGCAAGAAAACCACCCACGACAAACTCTTTAAACGACCCACCGTGTTAGTTGGCATAGAGGAGGTAGGCTTTTCCCGGGCTCGTCGTTGTATCTCTTTGCGTTCCTCAATCAGTGCTGCCAAAGCATTGTGCTGATTCTCCAATTCTTCGATTGGTATTTCATCCATTTTGAGGTTTTTTGAAACTCCATTCAAACTCTCTGTTCGTTTCATAAAATTGTTTAGTTTGATTAATGTTATCCCTTGCAAACGATAGAAAAAGTCAACGGGCGTCAGCCCTTCATTTCCGGCTTATTGCATCCTCACTTCAGGAATTTCGGAAAAGCTTCGATAGCAGCCCGAAAGGTCAAAGTTCGAATACAACAAGCGAGACCGCCCAGACCTGAAGCGGCTTTGTCCTCACAAGCAGTGAAACAAAATAACTCCTCAAACCCATTCACAAAGAAACACGCGCCACAATTGCCCATTCCTGCCTAACAAATTCCGCTCAACCCCTATCATCCCTGACAGTCTCAACCCAACTACTGCACTAATCACTCTAATTTCGTCAAGCAGTTCTCCAAGCACTATATGCTTTTTGCTGACTGCTAACTGCTAACTGCCAAAACAATCGTTCACTTATTAACAGCTTCTTTTATGTCTTTTAATCCCTCACACGGTATCGCCATTTTACGCCATTGTGGCATTCATGTCAACATCGCTGGCGCACATTCACCCAACACCAGTATTTTTACTAATTGGGAAGAATTTTATCAATGGTTTCAGGACTACGTCACCAATCACCCCGATTCCCGCTTTCACCTCATTGGTTGCGGCGATGGCTATAACCTTGATGCCCCTTTTCGCATTGAATGGTTTGGCGCAGGTGTATGTCCCATTGAACACCGCAATACCTGCACCCTAAGCCGCTGGCATTACGAAACGAATCAGTATGTAGAAATCAACCCCGAACTGACCACCCATGGTACGGTAAAAGCCACGCTGGATCGCCTCCATTTTATCTATTGCAACGGCACCGAAGGCCACCGTACGGCCATCGCTACCTTCAACATAGACGCCGTCTTCATCAACTCCAACGGAACCGCTGTTTAGCCCTATAAAACAAGGAAAGCGGAGTATATACAACCTTAATGGGCGTCAGCCCTTCATTTCCAGCTCTCTCGTGAAGCACATTAGGAATTTGGGATAAGTTGCGGCAGCAACCCCAAAGGCCGCAGTGCTGAATGAGAGAGCGAGGGCCGTCCGCCCATGAGGACAACAACCAAGCTAAAGCAATAAAATAAGTCAATGCGAAGCAACCTACTCAAACCATCATCCTTATGCAATCCTTCCAATCCACAGTATCCCAAGTAAACCACCATCCCAGCCCTTATCACGGCTACGGCCTCGTCACCAACCCTAAGGGAATCAGCAGCCGCGTCAAGTTCAATGAAACAGCCATCTATAACCTCGGAAACCGTGACCAATTCGACTGGAACAAAACCTTCGGACTCAATGGCTCACAAATAGGCACCGAATGCCGATGGGGGTGGCGTTGGAATCTCGAAAAAAATACGCTGGAGTTGTACCCCTATGTGCGTATCAACAATACCATCCACTTCGACGACAGCCTCATTATCAGCAATATCCCGCTGCACGAGTGGTTAAACTTGAAGATTGAGTTAAAATCCGACCGCTACGTGTTCACCGCCAACGGCCAAGTCAAAGAAGTGTGGGCAGACATTGCCAACAAGTACAACGGCACGTGCAGTTTCAAGGTTCATCGTCACATTTGGTGAAAGTCGGGGTTTCCCATCAGGATGACTCTTTTGCGGAGCAACTCAAAACTCGCTCTTCCATACATCTGACGCTTGATATTTTTGAGCCTGTTTACC
>NZ_JAIXST010000198.1 GCF_027484545.1 Runella sp.
AGAATAAACTTGTAAGGCTTATTTTTTCTTTAGCCAAGCAGGGTAAAAAATATTCGGACCGCCGATGCGGACGAAAACTATACGTATTCGCTTGCTTGAATCATAGAAATCCCGTGCGGTCAACGGTTCACAGTATACAGGTTAAGGGAAAGTTCGCCATAGTTGGTATTTTTCACCAACTATTATTGGGTTAGCGGTGAAAACACCCACTAAGGGCAAAAAATGGACTGTACACCTCAAAACCGTAAACTGAAAAAACTATTTTCGCTTAGGACCGCGCAGGGCTACGACCGCGATTTCAATACTCGCGCCGGCAGGTAAATTGTTGGAGCCGACGGTAGTGCGGGCAGGAAAATTACCAGTAAAGTAGCTGCCATAAATCTCGTTGACTTTGGGAAAATTGGCAACGTCTTTGAGATAAATGGTAGTGTTCACAATGTCACTCATGCTGAGATTTCCGGCCAACAAAATGGCTTTGATATTTTCCATGATTTGCGTGGTTTCCGCCTCAAAACCGCCCGAAACGAGTTGACGGGTTTGGGGATTAAGCCCCAATTGCCCCGCGACAAAAATCAGTCCGTTGGCTTCAACGGCTTGGCTATAGGGACCGATGGGTGCGGGTGCCTGATCAGTTTTAATGATTTTTTTTTGAGCAACAACGGTTAAAGTGCTAACAAACAAGGCTAAAACAAGGCAGAAAGATTTCATAAAATTTGATTTGTGATAAATTCTATTGATTGTGTACTACGGACTACTAATTTTGCTTCCTAAATTCAGATTTTTAAAACTAAAAACCAACTTTTATGAGTTTACAATCACTTACGGAGCGCGTTCAAACGCTCGTTGGTACCGATAGCGGCCTTGATGCCACGTTCAAGTTTATCACCGATGAAGGAATCATATCAGTAGATACGAAACAAGTCCCCAACATTGTCACCAACGACGACCTCGCAACCGAATGCGCTATGGAAATTTCCACTAAAAACGCACTGGACCTTTTGAGCGGAGAACTCAACCCGATGATGGCCTACATGATGGGCAAGCTCAAAATCAAAGGAGATATGGGTGTAGCCATGAAAATTGCACAGGCATTTGGAGGCTAAATAAAAAGCAAAGGGACTTGACGATTCGCCAAGTCCCTTTGTGTAATAGAGTTGCGTACTAATTACTCTTTTTCATTTTTCGAATTCTGTACTTCCGCACGAATCGCCTGAGCCAAGTTTTTGAGGTCTTGCATTCCCTTGCGTACGCGCGTGCCGGCAGCCTGGTTGCCCTTGTTGTAAAACTTGTCAAAGTCTCCTTCAAGACCCATTACCAGATTTTTGATTTCATCAAATTTTGCCATAATTTTTTGGGATTTTTGGTTTGTAAAATATTTCAAAAACGCCTAAAACAGCGTTATTTGGCCGAAATTTAGTAATTCTACAATTAAACGCAACAGAAAAAAATAAAAAGTTAATCAAAAAAGTACAATTTTTCATCAAACAAATACCATAAAAATACTAACTATCTAACTGTCAATGTTTTATGATATAGTTTATTTTTTCATTTTTTTGTATAATTTCTAAAAAAATGCCCTCACACGCTAAATAACGCGTTTTTACCCCTAATTATTGCTTTGGAAAAGAGGGCTGTTGAATTACCCGAAGGGCTTGATTGATATGACGTTGCTGATGAGCCAATGTAAAAATTAATACGTCGCCCACTCTGAATTTCAGCAAGCTCGTAAAGGGCGATTGCAGCTTGGTATTCCAGTCTAATTGATTCGATTTTTGAATTGCTTCTTCCAAATCCTGCAAAATAGTGTAGTACCGCTTCAGCACTTTAGGAGTATCCAAATGATACGGCTTGGGCTTAAACATCGAAGGTGCGGGAATTTTTCGAGCCGACTTGGGGTCTACAAATCCCAACATGATTTTACCATTAAAGCTCATCTGAAAATCCAAAGGCAGATTCCCATTTTTAGGAGTATGCTCCAGTTTAAACTTGAGTTGGTTTGCATAATACTGACTGACCATGTTAAGATGGGTCAGGCATTCCAAAACGCTCCACTGATTGGGTGCCGGTTTCCATTGAATCTGCGATTCGGAAAGGGTTTCAAATTTTTGCTCGACCGTTTGGCGAATTTGTTGCAGTTGAGAGAGCAGGTCTTGTCGGGTGTCGGTCGTATTCATGAGCAGTGTTAATTAATCTCGTTGGGATTCATTCAGTTGTTCCCGCAATTTACGCGGTAACGCCTGCGCCACCAAATCGTAGGAGTGGTCAACCCACTCGCGCAGCAGACTATCTTTCACCGACCCGTCCACCAAGATTGTATTCCAGTGTTTTTTGTTCATGTGATACCCGGGAAGTACACAATCGTGCTCTTCCCTGAGTTGAAGAGCTCGTTCGGGGTCGCATTTTAGATTGATACTGAAAGGTGTTGATTCCAAGGAAGTTAAAGCAAATACTTTGCCCATGACCTTGTAAACCATTGTTTCGTTGCCAAAAGGAAATTCTTCGGTAACGCCGGCTTTGGCTAAGCAATACGTCTGAAATGATTCAATGTTCATAAGCCCCCTGCCCGCAGCGGCGGACCGCCCCCAATGGGGGAATTTAATCCTTAGTTTGTTTTACCTTGTAAATAAGCGATACAGCATCACGCAGATACAAAACAGAAACATAATGATGGAAATGCGGTTGATGCCGTGCATCATTCGCAATGAAGAAGTATTAGGACGCGAAGGGTCAGGTTTTTGAAAAACCCGAATAAAGTAGCCTAATACCTCCCCTAAATTTAAAAAGCTGATTAATTTTTTCATTATTTTACAATTAATTTATCATAGTCCGCATGAGAACCAATCCAAAACCAAACGATATCTTCTTCAATCCCTATGCCTAATGCCCGATAGTAAATACCCACCCTTACCGACCATAACTTTCCAATTTTCTTAAAACGTAAAGAGGGGTGTTTAGGATCTTTCTTTAAAATATCGTAGTTTTTATCAGCCAATTCTTAAATTTGTTTTGGTAATTTTTCGTAACAATCCCAAAAATCATCCGTTGCAATATGGCTCATAACTCTCTATATTGGCGCTTAGAGTACGCATTTTGTGCATTTTGTACTAAACTGTCTAATCGTCCTGCACCGAGATCTCTCTCAATTTTTTCATCCCAAAGAACCGAGCGATATTCATCAAACCAAGTAGCTAACTCCTGTAATTGCTCGGGACGAAGCTGCTGAATTTCTTTTTCTATCTCCTGTACATTCATTTTAGGCACCAATTATAAAGTAAAAATTTAACTATCGCCCTTTCGAAAACACGGTTAACGGATAACAAATACACCGATAACAGCTTTCTTAACTCAAACGGCCTCAATCGGCTCCGGTTCAAACCATTTGGCATCTTCTTTAATCAGGTTGATTAATTCATCCACAGCCGCTGCCGCAGAAACCGATTTTTTGATGACTTGCTGACCGCGATAAAGCGCAATTTTATCTTTTCCAATGCCTACATAACCATAATCAGCATCGGCCATTTCGCCGGGGCCGTTCACGATACAACCCATGATTCCTATCTTAACGCCTTTCAAATGGTCGGTGCGTTTGCGGATAAGGGCTGTGGTTTCCTGTAAATCAAACAAGGTACGTCCACACGACGGACAGGAAATGTATTCCGTTTTGGACATTCTCGTTCGAGCCGCCTGCAAAATTCCAAAAGCAATGCTGTTTTGTTGTTTTGCCAACGCCAAATCATTGTGCGGCACACTCAACATGATACCGTCTCCCAATCCGTCCACGAGCAGTCCTCCGCAATCCGTTGCGGCAAAAAGCGACAATTCATCTACGTTTTCGGAAGAATACGTTCGTTGGATTACGACGGGACAATCAATGCCTTTTTGCACCAAATCTACCATAAACCGCCGCATTTCGGGCATAGCGTGGTCGTTTTGGCTTTGCAGGAGAAGTACAGAATGAGTGAATGAGCCAATGAGTGAATGAGCCAATGGGGCAGATACATCAACCTTAATGATATTCAATATTTCACTTTTCACTTCTGCTTTTTCAAATTCTTCTAATGTGAACAGCGGGAATTTGTTGTCGCGGTCGTTTTGGGTTTTCCAAACATCATAATCTAAGATTTCCTTCAACCCCATCGGCAACATAAATGGAACGGGGCGAGTGCCGGTATAGACAAAATCAGTTCCAATGTCGTTCATTTTCCATTTATCGGGCACCGGCAAATAGAAATGCCCCACACTGCGTAAATCCTCGTATTGCTCTACGGCGATGTGCGAAAAATCGGCTATGACACGCGGCACATTATGCCCGCCGAAGTTATACACTTCACGGGTCTTGCGGCGACTGTATTGAAAGGGATTGAATGGCAAGGCTTCCGCCGCTAAAGGAGCAATCGGTTTTGCCTGCTCCGCACGGTGCGTATAACGACTGATAAGTGACGCGGCTACAGGCGCTTCCAATTCGGGGTCTTCGGTCAGTGAAACGCGAACGGTATCACCTAATCCATCTTCCAGCAACGTCCCGATTCCAACCGCTGACTTAATACGGCCATCTTCGCCTTCACCGGCTTCGGTTACGCCCAAGTGCAACGGGTAAGGTTTCAACCCTTCGCTGTTTAACCGATTGACCAATAAACGATACGCTTCCACCATTATCAGCGGATTGCTGGATTTCATGGAAAGTACAACGCCATAATAATTCAATTCTTCGCAAATGCGCAAAAACTCCAACGCCGATTCCACCATTCCCAAAGGCGAATCGCCGTAGCGACTCATGATGCGGTCGGAAAGTGACCCGTGGTTAGTACCAATCCGCATAGCAGTCCCGTATTCTTTACAGATTTTGATGAGCGGAATAAACTTTTCCCGAATTCGATCCAACTCATGTTGGTACTCATCTTCGGTGTAATCTATAATTTCAAAGCGTTTTTTATCCGCGTAGTTGCCCGGATTGATTCGTACTTTCTCCACAATCCGCGCGGCCAATTCGGCGGCGTTGGGCGTGAAGTGAATATCGGCAATCAGTGGAACGGTATAACCGCGAGCGCGGAGTCCTTTCCGAATATTTTCTAAATTTTGGGCTTCTTTTACACTCGGTGCCGTAATGCGCACGTATTCGCATCCCGACTCTACCATCCTGATTACCTGCTCAATAGAACCTTCAGTGTTCATGGTATCCACCGTTGTCATGGACTGCACCCGAATCGGATAGTCAGAGCCCAACGGAATATCACCGATGTTGACCGTGATGGTTTTCCGGCGTGAATATTCGGTGAGAGAATTACAATATTTATACGACTTAATCGCGTCTTGAAGCGATACGGTGTCGTTGAGTGTCAGCATTGGTTTATAAGTTTACTGTTTACTGTTTTCCCAAGATTTAGTGTAAGCGGAGCCTTACTTAATTGAGCGCAGTAAAATTACTGATAAAACCTTAAAGAAGGAGTGATTGTTTCCCCGTTAATGTAATCATTAACTTGAAAATAAGGTAAACGTTAAAAATCTTTCTGGCTACTCGTTTTCTTGCCGCAATGCTTCTATCTCAATTTCAGTTGATAAGCGAAAGTTTGTATGGTTAATTTTGTGAGATGGGCTCTATACTTGGTATGATTCCAAGTATAACATTATTCTACTTTGCTGAAGCAGACTTCTTAATGTATATTTTTTTAACAAGTCTGTAAGATACATTTACACCAAAAGTTTGGTAAATAGACTTATCTAAGTATAGTGGTGCCAACGAAGCTTTAAACGAGCCTTCTTCTATTAACCCTACTCTATCGTAAGTTAGAGCAACAGCTATTCTATTCTTGATGGCAACCCCTAATCCAGCGCGAAAACCAAAACTACCTGACAAATAGCTTGCTCCTTCAACTGAGTTTAAGTTCAAACTGGATTTATAACTAAAATTGAGTGGGAAATTACCGAATCCTCCAAGACTCACAAACGGATAAGTTCGATTCTTTCTATTTAAGCGAATATTAGCATCGGCCCCAACCCTAATTGATTGAAAATCAAATTTTTCATTCTCAGCGAATTGATTTTGAATCTCAAAATGGTTTTGTGTAAAAAGCGCCCCTATTTTCAACTCTCCATATTTATTGCCAACTACGTAATTAACACCACCACTCAAACCTCCCCAACCCCAAGCAGGGAGATTTGAGCGAACAGAGGAGGATAATGTTGGATTATTGTAGAATGCTCCGCTCACCAATTCAATACCCCTGTACGAAGTAGTGTCGATTGGTGGTAGTGGAGGAGGTGGACATTCTCTTTTATAAGTCTGGCAAATATAGTCTTCTAAGCTTTTTATCTTCTGCAACGAAACACATTCAGAATTAAGTCTTCCTATAACTAACGCAGAGTCAGCCAAACGAGAACCGTCTCTGAATAAATTTAGCCTTTGAGCACGCTTAGATGAATCCAATAAGTTATCAAATATCTGGTTTATTCGACAACAATTGGCGTTTACCAACTTTTTAGTTAAATCAGTTTTGACCAGAACTCCGCACTTTGTTTGCAAAGAATCTGCCGCCAAATAATATTGATAAGCTACTTCACATTGGTCTAATGCTCTCAAACTGTCTGCGGCTGTTTTTAACCAATTGAAACGAGTAGTTATGCGGCGGTTCGCTTCTATTTCAATTTTAATATCGCCCCATTCTTTCATCAGCTGTTCTACTTTGGCAGAAGTACAAGAAGCAAGTATTTTTTGTGCTTCGTCGTAGAGCGCTGTCGCTTCATCGTACTGGCAACGACGGTATCTTTCTTTTGCACTATTGGCTACACTGATAAACAAGTTGATTTTATCTTCACAATTGATACAATTTTCAATTGTTGTAATTTTTTGACTTATATTCTCTTTCTGCGCTAAAGCTGGCGATATTCTTTGAGCGGTTAACAGCCGTGGGATAATTTCCTTATTACAAGGGTCATTCGTCCTCATTCTTTCAGCACTCCAATAGACATAATAAAAATAGTCCCACTCTACGCAGTTTCGATTTTTCTTAAAAATACGTTCATACTCAGGGATGATAAATTCCCGTTTTGAAACATCCCCTCCCGAACGCCAAGTAGCTATATTCCGTAATCCTTGCTGTATGTCTTGGATGTCATCAAATATTCTTAGTGCACTTCGGTCATTTTGATAGCACTCCATTTGTCTGATAAACAACGCTTTGCTTTTTGCATCTTCCAAGCGACAACTGGCATACAATACATTCATTTGATTCTTTAACGCTGTATAGCGGGCTTCATCACAAGGTTTTGAATCTGCAACTGGGGGCTTAACATTTTCACGTTTTATAGCATCAATTAATCGATCAACTTCTTCATTCCCTTTATAAGGTTGAAGTATAGCTATCGCTTCTTGCTTCTTCCCACTATTGTTTAATTGACGCGCTTTCTTCATAACCAGTGTAATAGACGGTTCTAAAGGAGGAGAATTAGTCGGTTTGGGAGGAGATTCTGACGTTTTTCTCGCTATTGCAGATATAGGAGTTTCCTTACCCATGTTGGCGATTCTATCCTTGGGGTTCAGTCGTAAAATTTCATCTGATAAGGTTTGAATCTGCGTTTCGTTCCCTGCGATAATAGCACTGTACAGTCTATTTTGTAGAGTATATAATTGCTTAGAAAAATTAAATTTCTTCCTTATTTCTTCTTCATTCTCTACATACACCAAAGCCGTTAGACAGTACTTATAAAGATTGCTTGCTCGGAAATAGTCTCCAATACTCAAATAATATTCCGCCCTTTCAACCAGTTCTTCCTGTGGCGATTTAGCAACAAGCGTTGCTTTTTTTTGAGAAACTCCCAAAAAACTAAGCGACACAGCCCACAAAAGTATAAAGCAAAGAATAAAGGGCCTCATTAATTAACGAAGGATGATGGTAACGTAATAGTAGTAAAAGTACACCCCTTTGACTTTGCATAAGATTTACAGGATGCTTCTCGCTGACTGATGATAGTTTTTGTAGATTTTCCTTCTCCTAAGATAGCTGCACAAGAGTAATAGACCAACGGAAGGGCTATAAAATTGCAATCTTTTGATGAATCAGCCGTAGTTTTCGCTATGTCAAACTGTTTGTCTGCTTTAGATAAAAGTTCTTGAAATAGGGTTTCACTTTTACCGTAGCGATTTACCAGCATCTGAGCAACCTGCGGGGCATTCTGCCAATTTTTACCAGAAAGTACTTTGTATAAAGCCGCTTTCATGCTATCCAACGAAGGGTCTATAGACTCAGATTTTTTTGGCATTATTAGCACTTTGAACACACTTTTATCACTTCTTTTTTGCAACTCTTTGGCCATGTATTCTTTCATGGCCTGCGTACTTGCAAACTTATTGGGAGCATTTATCAAAGCAGAATCTCTAACCCAAATAAGGTCATAGTCTGCTTCATTTATCATCAGTTCCTCGTCACTTTTATCAGACTTCGCAATTAATGCAGCCTCCATTTTCAAAATTTCTTCATCAATAGCCGTTTCCACATCACTTTTGTAGTCGTTGGGAGTATAAGTATTGATCGATTTTTGAAATTCACTAATGGCCGAAATTGGAACCTGTATTTGCCCAGCGATAGGCTTACTGGTATCTATTCTTTTGTAAAATACACTCGGCACGTACATGAGCGTATCCCCAAACTCAACTGGCTTGAGAAGTGATAAAAAGGGTTCCGGGAGTATCGTATCTGTTTTACTTGCAAGTGGCATAGACACCGTAACCTCCACTTTCAAAGGTTTCTCTATTACCTCGCAAGAAGTAAGAAAAAGCAAACAAAAGCAGAAAATGACTATCGAAGTAGTAGGTAGTTTCATAAGGGGGTGACTAAGCTAAAGCAACAGACATATTTGTAATTTGGTGATAGCGACACTCATAGGCCAGTCGGTCTCTATTTTGTGGCTGCTGACCCGCCATCAATAGCGCAATATCTTCGTCTATGAGTATTCCCTTAGTTTTCAATATGTACTTGAAATGGTTTTTATCACTATTATTGGGGTCTTTATCAATTTCAACTATATCACCAATTCTGATAGGGATGTTAACCAACTCCGATTGAGTTTCAAACGGGTGAGATAAAGACCGAGCCGTATTCTGACCTTGAGCAAAATTTACATAGTCTTGTTTGAAGAGTTTTTCAGTACGGCTGTAAATCAAATAATATCCTGTATGTAGCAAATGGACGTAACAAACCAAGCCATACATTATCAGAACAGGAACGTAAAAACCTGCACTTTTTATAGTGCCTAACGCTACAACGCCTACTATTTTGATAACACCTATTAAAATGATAGCCGCTTTCAATAAAAGGTCTAAATTTTTACCTTCTTCTTTTTTCAAAGTCAGTTCTTGGGTTCTAATAGGATTGGATGTCCCTATGATATCCAACATGCTATCAATCCAGCATCTTTTAGCCACATTACGATGAAGGCGGTTTGCGAAAAATATATCACAAAAAACAAAGGCAATAGCAAGTACCATCGCAACCCCCACGAAAAAAGAACCTTTTTTCGCCGCTCCTATAAAAATCAAGAGAATACCCGCTAATTCGCCAATGATTCCAATCCAAAACCAACGTGCATCTTCTGAAAAATTGAAATCGGAATAAAGACCATGAATAGATGAATTTGAAATCTGTATTTTGCTCTTGCGAGTGCCCAACCACTTAGACAATGAATTCTGGGTTGGTTCAAAATTGGCACGATTAGGAATAAGTGGCATGGTCAATGAATAATTTAAGTTTAGATTGAGACAAATTAGAACGCAAAAAAAAGCGTGGAACGTCGCAAATACTTTGTTGCTGAGGGGGTCGAATCCCTGTCGTACAAAGTAAAGCAACGCCCACGCTTTCACGTAGGCGTATGCTAAACTCCCCTGTACGACTTAAATTTTCGACCTTTCAGCAACAGGATTGTTTTAGCTTACGCTATATGTTTTTATATATCTGCTCTTTGCAGAACTTAATTCTTTCCTAAACGAGTTTCTACATAGCCAATAATTTTGTCAGAAAGCAATAACCCTTCTTGGGCTATCTTCACGCTGAGATTACCATCATAGCCCATTGCCAAGTGTAACGTATCGTAGGCGGCATTGAACAACGTCATTAGCTTACCATCTTTGATGTTGCGTTGATAATGTTCTACACTTTTACGCCCTTTTTGGGGTTGAGGCGTAATCGCATCTAGGGCTACCAAAATGCCATTATAGGCCGTATTACCTGCCATACGCACGTACTTACGATCTTTATAAAAGCCCCCTTCTTTTTCGGCTTTGGTACTCAAAATAGTACGGGCGTTTTCTAAATAACGTTTTGCTTCTTCGGTTTGACTCATTACAATATCAAGGTTTCAGCTTTCCGCAATGATACAAACAAAAAAATCTTGGTCAAAGAAAAGAAATATATTTTTATCCAGCGTTGAAAGAGGCGAATTACACCAATACCGCCAGCATTGTTTGGCATTTCAGTTCCGTCTCCTGCCATTCTTTTTCAGGAACGGAGTCTTCGGTGATACCACCACCGGCATATAGCGTAGCCGTTTGGTTCTGAATCTTCATACAACGCAGATTTACGAACAGATTCGTCTCATTTTCAACGTTGACAGGGCCTAAAAAACCGCTATAAAACTCGCGGTCGTAGTTTTCATGGCTCAGAATAAACTCCAATGCCGCCATTTTAGGCATTCCGCATACGGCCGACGTTGGGTGAAGCAATTCCAACATCACCGTTCCCAACTCAGGGAAATTAATGGCTTTGGTATCTACGGTATAATCACTGCAAAGGTGCATCAAGTTACCCGCAACCACTGTTTTGGGGCCTTCTTCAATGTATTCCCGCACCCGAATTTTCTTAAAACACGAAATAATATAACGACCCACCAACGCCTGTTCTTCGATTTCTTTTTGGGTCCAGGGAGCTTGCTTGGGAGGAATTATCTGCCCGGTAGTATCAAAAATTGACTGAGTACCAGCCAACGCAACTGTTCTGAAAATTCCTTCTTTGTCCACTCCGACCAGCGTTTCGGGAGTAGCGCCCAGCCAAGCCTGATCCAAGTGAGGTAAATAGACCAATGACACGAAAGCGTTGGGATATTTTTCGCAAAGGCGCTCAAATACTTCCGTCAATACAAAATCTGAAGGCAATTTAACTTCTTTCGTACGCGAGAGTACTACCTTCTTCATCTCTCCCCCTTCAATGGCCGCTACGGCTTCTTGAACGGTGTTGAGATAATCGAAATCGGCAGGAGCAGGTTTATGTACGGCATACCCATTTGTACTTTTTTTAGCAGCCAAACTCACCTCTGCACACTGTTTTTCCCATTGCTCACGTTGAGAATCGGAAACAGATTTAGATACTTTTTCAACGGCAACTTCTCCTTTGTCGTTAAAACGAAAATACAAATCTGCTTCAATAAACAGGGATTCATTGCCTTCCAAATTCAGAAAAGGACTTACCGCAAAACCTGCCGTTAACTCTTCTAAAACGATTTTTGTCTTGGGAATTTCAGCTCCAAAGTTGATAACCAACTGTTTATCTTTTTGTCGGGGTAATTGCCACAATGCTACGGCAAACCCCAATTCCTGAGCAGCCTGCCAACCCCACAACGGAGAAATGGCGTGGGAAGAGAGGGAGAAATCTCTTATCTTTTCAAATTCGTCTGACTTCATAACTACTAAACAATTTCAGGAACAAAAGTGTCCCTAAAAATTTAAAAAAATAGAACCTTTATCAGACTGTAAAAAAAACCTTTCCAAGTCTTGAAGACTTGGAAAGGTTGTACTTAATTTTCAATATCCTGTCGCAAAAAGCATTTTATCTTGATTTATTGGAGGCTATAGGTATTTTTTCGCATCATCTACCTGTCCGTTCCGTGCCAAAAACAAGGCATAACTTTGACGAAACAGGCGATTGGACGGTTCCAGTCGAAGCGCATTTTGGAATTCTCGATTGGCTTCGGGATAAAATTGATTCTCTTCATACAAAGCGGCTTTTACAAATGCATTCATGCCCTTTGAGTACTTCAAATCGGTTTGTAAATCCTTTAATTTTTGTTCAAACAGCTTCAAATCCTCATTTTTAATCCGTTTAAAAGCGTAGCGCACTCCCATTGGAGTATTTTTGGGAGCAACACTCCAATAATAGGTACGGTCGCTTTCCAACAGTTCTTTGTCCAAATTAATCAGGAGTGTCGTATCAGCCACTTCTTTTTCCCAAATGGGGCTTTCGGTTTCGTTCCAATCATCATACAACGCAAAGGAATAGGCAGGTGTTTTTCCTTTTGATTTCCACGAAAAAGTAACGCTGTTTGTCTCAAGCACCGATTCGTACTGCGGCGAAACCATCAGCGGAGCCGTTAGTCCCGGGCCGCGATTGACGAGCCCTTTTTTGCGCATGTATCCTTCGGCATATTCGTCAATTGATTTTTCCGTATGGTTGATATGCTTCATCATAGCTCCCAAATACTGCTTCGCAATGGAAGGCGAAAGGGCGCCGTTCGGCTTATTCAACAATTGTTGCAAACGCCACTCTCCTACCGTATTCAGCAAATAACCGGAGCCGTCTTTTGCCGTAATGATGACTTGTGCCCCTTTGCTGAGTTTTACTTTATCAGTCAGGCTTAATTGAATTTTTTTAGCCGCGCTTTCCACTTTTTGCCATTTGGTTTGGCCCGTAGCTTGGTACAAAAACTCCCCTTCCGCCCACGCCACTTCGTATTCGGCGGGGGGTAAGTGAGTGAAGGAAGACAGAAAGAAAAAGAGAAGTACAATTTGAGTTTTCATAATGATAAGGTAACGAATT
Organism: Runella sp.; assembly: GCF_027484545.1. Lineage (GTDB taxonomy): Bacteria > Bacteroidota > Bacteroidia > Cytophagales > Spirosomataceae > Runella. The sequence continues at coordinate 12,798 of NZ_JAIXST010000198.1, forward strand.
TGTTGAATAAATACACACATAAAGTTTTGATTTTAACCACTTTGCGAACCCCTAAAAATAGGTTTGGTAGTCGTAATTTTTGCGTAACCACAAAGCCAAGGTCTTATAAATGTACAAAATATCGACCAAAAGTACAATGGGGATGATTATTTTGAGGGTGTCTATTTTAATCTGCCACGTATCAAAAATCCAAAGTCCAATACCAAAAGTCAGGAGTACCAATACGAGTTGAATCAGTCGGGAAACTAAGTGAAATTGAAGTTGCTGTTTTGCAAACGCGTCCATAAAAAAAGCCATGAGTAAAAAACACAGCGTAAACGACACCACATTAATCACCCAACCATCAGCATGACGGACATAATCATGTCGAAGTATCATTTCGATGATGTTGGCGTGGATGACCAATCCATTCATATCGGGCGGTTGAGCAGAATTGCCGAATGGCGAATAATGCTTATCTTCCAAAACAGTGGAATCCCCCAACAGGCCAATCAAAACAATTTTGCCTTTTAAACGCTTCAACTCCAGGTTTCCTTCGTAAAAATCAGGCGGTTGAAATGTACGATATCCTTTCTCCTGCCGCTGATACACAATGATTTCCGGACTGTGAATACTCGCTTCCTGCCGATGTGTGATAAACTTTCCGTAACTCGCAGCATCAAATTTCTTGACGATTTGGGTGGCAAATGATTCCTGCGTTCGAGCGGAATCAGTGTCCGAAACGCTTGAATAGTCGGGATAAAATTGTGGTAAAAACAAACGAACCGTACTCTTAGCTTCTCGGGTCACGAGATTGGCAAACCCTTCTTTTCCAAACAGATACACTGAGTCTGTACGCTCAGGTTGCTCCAACAACCCTCCGTGCGGATTGGTCACTAAATACGTCCCCATAACTGATTTATCGGCGGCGGCTTTCAACGCGTTGGCAAGTGATGGATTGAACGACACATTTTTACCGTTGAACACCACATCAATCCCAATCACTTTAGGGTCATATTGATGTATATTTTCAATCAATTCCGCTATGCCGGTGCGGTCGAGAGTATCAATATTGACCAAATAAATTAACGTATCTGCTTCCAAACGACGAGCACTGCGCCCCGATTGGGTCAAATCCGGAAAAACGTGTTCGTACTCTTTTTGGATACGCTTTAGCGTGGAATGAAGCGGCGCAAAAAAAGGGATGTTTGCCACCAACAACGCCGGAAGATTGAAAGCTAAAAACACCAATAAAGTGGCCAAAAAAGCATCTCTAAAGAGGGTCTTTTTCATTTCAATTTCTCCGGTATTTTTCCATTAACGACTTGAACTCGGGCATTTCCCTAATAGTGTCTAAAGCAGCATTTTTACTAATACTCTCAAAATTAGAGAAGCCTTTTTCTAAGGCTTTGCCCAGCCAGCTAATCGCCTCCACGGGCAAGTTCTGTCGGGATTTGATACGAGCAAGGTCGTAGTAGGCTTGAGAAAAACTGGCGTTCAATTCAATGACTCTTTTAAAAGCATTCTCGGCTTCCACCAAACGGTTTTGGATATCCAGAATATAACCATACGCATTGTAAAGTTCAGCATCGGCAGGACTTAACTCAAGGGCTCTTTTATAGACATTTTCCGCTTCTCCGAGCCGTTTTTGGGTTAGCAATAGATTACCGTAATTTTTGTACACCAAAGGGTTATTAGCGTTGAGTTCAATCGACCTTTTGTAAGCGGCTTCCGCTTCGCCGAATCGAGCTTGTGCATTTAACAAAATTCCATAACTGTTATAGACAGAAGGGTCATTTGGTTTGAGTTCAATGGCTTTTCGGTAGGCGATTTCGGCCTCTTGCAGGCGATTGACCGCGACCAATAACCTACCATAGCCCAAATACACATTGGCATCATCGGTTTTTAGCTGGATTGCTTTCTGGTATACGGTTTCGGCTTCCACCAACCGTTTTTGTCTTTGAAGCAACACGCCGTAGTTTCGGTAGGAATTAGCATCGTTGGGATTCAATTCGATAGCCTTTCGATACGCTTCTTCTGCCTCACTTAATCGGTTCAGAGTTGCCAGAAGGTTGCCATAATTACCATAAACAGTCGCATAGTCAGGGCCCAAGGCAATGGATTTTTTATAGGCGATTTCCGCCTCTTCATACCGATTTTGACGAAACAGCAAAACTCCGTATGTATTGTAAACAACGGCATAGTTGGGATTCAATTCAATGGATTTCTTCAGGGTTAATTCAGCTTCTGCCTGTCGATTCAGGTTAACCAACAGGTAGCCGTAGTTGAAATGAACCAGCGCATCTTTGGGGTTAAGTTGAATAGAGCGCTTAAAGGCAGCTTCGGCATCGGTGTTGCGATTTTGGGAAGCTAAAACTTTGCCTAAATCACCGTAAATCTGCGCATCGTTGGGGCGAAATACGAGGGCTTTATTGTAAGCAAGCTCAGCTTCAAAGTATCGTTTTTGGTCAAACAATAAGATGCCGTAATTGATATATACATCTGCATCGTTGGGGTTAAGTTCAGTGGATTTTTTATAGGCACTTTCACTCTCTCCGAAACGATTTAGCTTTGCCAGTAAATTGCCATAGTTTTTGTAAGCCGAAGCCTCATCAGGGTTCAATTCAATGGCTTTTCTGTATTCTTTTTCCGCTTCTTCCAATTGATGTTGTTCAATCAGTACGTTTCCATAATTAAGGTGCAAAAAACTCCAACCAGGAGAGTATTTCAACCCCTTCCCAAACACACTTTTTGCCTCTTTGTAAGATCTTTTCAGGTACAACAAAACCCCTAAGTCATTGTAAGCGGGCGAAAATGTGCTGTCTGCCAATATAGCCTGTCGATAATTAAACAGGGCGGTATCAGGATTTGCAGATTGGTCAAGCAAGCCATTATAATAAAAGACTTTGGCGCGTAAGTTGGGGTATAAAAAATGAGATTTACCCAAAATCTGGTAGGTTTTTTCTAAGTACCGGATGTTCCTTCGGTAATTGATGTCCGATTTAACCATATTTTTACTTTCCAGATAACCTCCCAATACCTTCGATGATTCTTCCAACAACGCCGCCGCAAACTCCCGCTTGATAAAAGAATGAAGTTTCTCCAGTGAGGGAGCCACCATCAGCCTTTCAAAATACCAATCGGCGGAATTTGTGGTATCCATGAGACGTTTTTGGGCAATTGCTTCGTGAAAATCAGCATACCATCTTTGGGCGGTCGTATCCGCTACGGTCAATACTTTTTCGGCAAATCCTCTGCCTTGTACGGCGGCAAAAGCAGGCAGTTTTGTATTGTCACGTACGGCGGCTAACGTAGGTATATCTATTTGCGACATCGTCACGGCTTTGTCGGCAGCTACCAATACGGGATTTTGACGGGTCGGTGCCGCTTCTGCAGTCACATGATCCTCCATATAACGCTCCAATTCGCGCAGTGTCACTTTTAAATCCTGATCGGCATCGGCCAATCCCTGCAACCCGCGAATAAGGTGGTAGCTGAACAACCCGCGGCCCCCCCCCCACTGTTGCCCTTCGAGCGACACTTCGTTGGCTTGACATGCCATGAATTTCACTTCGTTAGACACTTGTTTGAGCAATTGCTGCCCCGTAAGTTGTACACCGCCGATTTCACTTCCCGCCAACTTCCCCGCCCGACAGGCATCCAAAAACATGACCACCTGTGCTTGGTTTTTAGTAGAAAGTGTGGCAATGTAATCCTGCAAATAAATCACGGCAAAAGCCGTCGAATTGTAATTGCTCGTAAAAGAATCGTGAGTAAGCAGGAAGCCGCGCTGAGCAATGGTCTTGGTTTCCTGATCGCCGTGTCCTGAGAAATAAACGAATACCCGGTCATTGGGTTTGACAAAATCCAACAGGTTGCCCAATGCCCTGTCCAACTGCCCAAACGTTGCTTTTTCGTTGACCAAAAGTTGGATATTAGATTTCGGAACGGAGCCACCGGCGGGTGAAATCAGGTAATTGTAAAAAGCGAGCGCATCGGCATAGCGAAGCGAATCAATGTATTGGTATTTAGACACCCCCACAATCAAAGCCCACGTCTGACCGCTTGCTTGGGCAGGTGCGGTATTCCCCACTTTGGGGCCGCGGGTTTCCTGTGCCCAAAGCCTGCCTGAAAGCCCCCAAAAGGTAATGAGTAACACGAATTAGTTTAGCGATTTCATAACGAGTTTCAAAGATGCTCCACCTTTGATCACAAAAGTGAGGCTCATGTAGGGTTTTGAGTTGAAAATCAGTGGTTAAAAGGGATAATAGTATAAACATACTCAAACGTATAGCCAGCATTGCTGTTTGTCCCGCGGGTATAGCAATTTCTCATTATCATTACCAGTGGGTTTTCTTGTCCTCTGGTAGCCGTCGTTACTTCTCCCTGCGCTTCAATAGCGGGCAGGAGGTTAATGGGTTGCGGCGTAGCAAACACTTTCATCATTTCTGTTCCAAAAGGAGGCCAAAAGCCCAAAAGTGGGCGATTTTTCAAGAAAACTGTTTCTCCCGCACCGATTTTATACGAATTGGGGTCATTGTTATCTTCCAAGCTGGGAGCTACGGGAACTATTTTATTATCGGGCTGAATCGCCACGATGTTGTAATAGGCCGTGCGCGTTCCTTTGTTGGTCAATTTGATGACCATGATGTCGTTTCCACAAAACCGCCGCGACAAAGTGTCCAAAGGCGTATCAAATACTTCCGTCACAACATTGTTATTATCTATTTTTGCCCTTACCAACGACATCTCCACCGCAATTTCGGGCGATGATAACTTCACCGATTTCATAAATTTTACCTGTGCCACCGAAAGTAGCATTTTTTTGAGTAACCCAATGCTCCCGGCAGATGACAAACTGACAGATTTTACTCCCAAATACGCCATATCAGCCACAAACACGCCCACCAAATCCGTTTGTGGGGTATTTTTAAGAAAAACATCAGGCTGTTCTGTCGGTTGAACCACCTTCAAAAAAGGCCACTGTTGAAGCGAATCGGTCAACGTTTTTGCGAGCGCGGGCGATAAGTCCGTAAAAGTATATCCTACTTTTATGGCCGATTCTGAGAAAGACTGCTGCGTACGAAACGCCCAATACTGAGCCACTTTAAAATCAGAAGGCAAGGGTTCTTTCAGCAAAAGTGTTGCCGTAAAATACTCCTGAGCCGTCACTTTGCCTTCCAATACAGGCTTGGCGTTTTGAATCGACGCCGTACCTGCGGGATACAGCGAGAACACATCGCCTACGCTGATACCAGCTACCAAACTGGCACTCAATTGCAAAGAAGTGCTATTAAGTACTTTTTTAAGTTCGACGTACGGTTCCTGTTTGACCAATTGACCGCTAAAAAACAGGTAATCGGCATCTCCTTCCAAAACGGGACTTTGGCGAGGGGCTATCACGGCCATTTCGGCACGAATACGGGCAAACACCTGACGATAGGTATCGTTGGGGCGCAATTGAGACAAAACATTACTGATGGTAAAGGAAAGCGACCCCACGGGTTTTCCTTCCACCGTCGTTTCAAAATTATTCTCGTTGGAACTTGCGCCCGCAAACACCACAAATTTGGCCAAATTCTCTTTCACATTTCCCCGCGTAGCTACAACGGGTGAATCGGTCAGACTTTGGGAAGGATTGAGGTTTTTATCCGGTGAAAAATCAGGCTTGACCAACGGCGGAAACCCTCCGCGCGCTCTACCCTCATTACTGCGCGTACCCGCCCCCGAATGGCAGGAATCCAGAAACAGCAGCAGGTGACCTTCCGCACCTAATTTTTGGCGTATTTGGAAAATATAATTTCCGAGCAAATCGTCGCGAATGTAGTGGTTGCTGCTTAGTTCTTCGGGTTTGTAAGCGGCCCCCAGCGGCACCAATGCTTCGTCCAGACGGTCGGGTTCGTCGCCGTTATCGTCCTGAAGTTGAACGCCATGCCCGGAATAATGAATGACCGCAATGTCGCCGTTTTGGAGCGTTTCGTTAAATGTTTGGAAAGCGGCAACGATGCCTGCCGCATCTACATCCTGAACAACGGTAATGTATTGGTTGGGGAAACCTTGGTTTTGGAGGGCTGTTTGGATGAGAGGTACGTCATTGAGCGATGCCAGTTTAGGCCAACCCGTAACCCCCTGATCATATCCACCAATAGCAATGATAAGTGCATGTTTGGCAGGTTGAGCAAAAGCCGTAACGATTGGCAAAAATATCCCCCAGAATACCATATACCGACGTAGCGTCATCAGAAGGTAAAGTTTAAAGGTCTAATTATTTACAGGTTTAAGGAAAACTACATCGAATTTATAAAAAACTCCTTCTATTTCAAACAGTTACTGCAAATCCTTTTCATAGAATAATTCAAATGCCGATTTACAAATAACACAACAATACCTTTTGGAGTTGTATAAAAGGGATATTTTTTCTACTATCTTTATTTTACGGTTCCAAAAGGAAAGCGGACAGATAAAAAGCAAAATCAGTAAAAGTAGCTTTTTCATAAAAATAGGCAGGGTTATTAGTGTTGGGTCAGCGTTTTGTAAATCAAATTATAAACATTTACGAATACGAACCCTAAAGAAGAAAGCAACTCGAAAAACGCAAATAGGAGCCTCTTGCCCCCCTTCTTAGTTATGTCTTTTTGGGAATACGCTGCAAACTTAGTATTATTGAGGTATAAACCCTTAGTAATCAGCGTTCATGGAAATTCAAAACAGCTTCACTTACCGGAAGTGGCTAAAACGGAGTTTTGGCTTAGCCACCAGCCCATTCACTACTGCTTTTCCGTTTTCAAATCGAAGTGCTAACGCACAATTAAGGGTTATACGAATAGCTTTACTCCTCTCTTTCTTTTGCACCATTGGTTTTGCTCAAAACAAGCAAATCGACAGCTTAAAACGCGAATTATCGGTTGCAAAACAGGACACCAATCGGGTATTGATTATGGCCCAATTGTGCAACTTTTATCGGTCAGTCAATCCTGATTTTGCACAATTGTATGGACAGAGCGCCTTGGAACTGGCCCGAAAAATCAATTTTCCCAAAGGAATGGTACGGGCCCTGACCAATTGGGGGCGGGTCATCAATGATTCCGGTAATTTGCCCAAAGCCCTGCAAATGCAGTTCGAGGCCCTGCAAATTGCCGAAGAAAACGGCTTAACGGCGGAGACCGGTTGGCCATTGAATCGAATCGGAACTATTTATGCCACATTAAGAGATGAAGCAAGAGCAATGGATTATCGCCAACGGGCTCTGAGGGTTTTCAGGGAAAGCCATGACAACAATACTGTCTTAGTAATACTAAACAATATGGGGGTAACCTATACCGAAACAAATGGGTGTAGGACAAGTTTATTAAGCCGCCATTTTTATTAAATCGGTTACTTTATTGCACTGATTTTTTTTAAAAGCGACCCTAATATTAGCTACTTGTTGCAAACCTGTTTTAGTCC
>NZ_JAIXST010000073.1 GCF_027484545.1 Runella sp.
CAAAAAAATATCGCCTGCTATGAAACAAGGCTTGACAAAACGTATCTATTCGCTCGAAGAAGTGCTCATGATGAGACCTTTAATGATTGCCATAACTTAGTGTTCCAGTACCTAAATTCTGTCGCACCGTAAAATGTTTTTTCAAGTCCTTTAACCACTTTTACGTTGTCTTTTATTTGGTCAAAGAATTTTCTGATTTCAGTTGTCTGAATATACAAAAGCAATGAGCCACCGTTTTGTCTTGAAATTATTGGCAAGTCATTGCCTAAACTTTTAAAAGTCTGAAACATAAAAGTTACGTTTCCGCAAGTCATCATTGCAAATATGAAGTTGCCTTCTTCCAGAACTGTTGTTATCAGGTCAAAACCCAATTGCTTGTAAAAGTCAATGGTCTTGTTAATGTCGGTTACAAAAATGTTTGGTGATACTGATTTCATATCGTTTTTTTTATTTGTCAATATTCGTACTGTCGTTGGTTAAGGTTGCCGCTAACGGTTTGCAGCTACAAGAAGTTGGCGATTTCGGAGACGAAAACTGTCTGCCACCACTGAACTTGATACGAAGCATAAAGCTTCATTTAACCACTGAACCGCCAATTTCTTGTAGGTGCTTTTATAGCACGTTTTTTTAGTAGTTACCTTTTCCATTTATGCAATGTCTTATGCCACCTCGTGGGTTTTCCATGTCGCCTCTGTACCTTGGTATTAAATGACAATGAAAGTGAAATACTGTCTGACCAGCAGATTCTCCGCAATTCATACCAATATTATAACCATCAGGTTTGTGTTCTTTTTCGATAATACTTTTTGCTAATTCAATAGTAGCATTCAATTCGTTTTTCTCTTTTTCAGAAAGTTCAAAATAATCTTTTCTTACAATGTTGCTTATTATTAAAAGATGTCCTGGCGAAACAGGAAAAGCATCTTTAATAATAAAAAATGATTCGTTTTTATAAATTATTCTATCTGTTTGTATTTCTGTAAAGTCTTTCATTAAAATGTTCCAATTAATTCTATTTCAGGTTTCCATTGTTGAATTGAATGTGTCAAAGCTAAATTATATTGGGCTTCCAAAAATCTTCTTCTGCTTTCTTTTGTCAAACCTGTCTGATTTATAATAGTTTCTGATAACGGATGTTTGCTTTCAATGTAAAATTCGTTTCGGTTAAAAAGTCTATGAAGAAAACGTTTTTCTGGAATTCTTGCTTTCTTATGTAGATTTATACTGCTGTCCGCCAGAACTAAATTCCATACTCCATTTATGTTAGCGCCAGTTTGTGAATGAGCTAACTTATTTACATGCGGCAAAAAATGGTCAACTTCACAAATATTGATGTCATTTTTATTAATTGAAATGTCCTGATATGAATAAAAGCATTTGCCTTTTTGATAACCATTTAATGAATCTCGGACAGAAGTAATGTCAATGCGTTTCATTAAATTACTCTCAATAAAAAAAAGTGATTTACTCTCATCATACTTAACTTCAAGTAGATTCGGATTTATTTGCAAGTTCCAAGCTGTTTCAACTAAGTTCCATCGAGCTTCTACTTCTTGTTCCAAATTTCTATACTGGAATAATTCTTTAATCTTTAATAAATTGTCGGTAACTACTATTTCTTTTTTACCTTGACTATAATTTTTTTTATAAAATGGATTAGGAATTGTTCCACCATTAACGTTTTGGAAAGCGTCAACTACATTAACAAAGCCATATTTTTCGGTTAAACTGTAAAGGTCTTCTTTTGTAATCGTTTCATTGATGTAGTTTCTGCAACCTTCTAAAAACTTACTCGAACCGGCATTGCCTTGTTTGTCACTTTTTTTTAAATGCTCCACTATTGAGTTTGCGAATGGTATTGCTAATTCATCAAGCGATATTTTTGTTTTTTCTTGTTCAATTAATACGAGCAATGATTTAGCAAATGCAAATTTGTATGTCGCTGAGTTTTTTCCAAATAGAATAATAGCTCTCCATTGAGATTCTAATGAGGGGTCGCTTATTTGGAATTGTGTCGTCATTTAAAATGTGCTATAACGAGTGGATAGACGCCACTCCACCGATTTTAAATACGTATAACCGTTTGCTGCTATGGCGTCTATTTCTTATTTATCTGCCTAATTTAACAGATTTTTGAATTACCACAAACTAAACCTAAAAAAAAGAATTTCAAAAACCAAATGCCAATAACCACCTACTCGTAAAAAAGGTGGGGTAAAAAATAGTGAGGGAATGAAATGGAAGTTACTCTTTTAGAAGAATATTGATGTCGTCGGTAATGCGCTCAATGTCAATTTTTTGGGTGGCGTTGTAGATGCCCCTGATGCGGGCTTTTTTGTCGATGAGCAGCATGGATTCTGTGTGAAGAAACTCGCCGTTGCTTTTGAGCTGTCCCAAGGTTTTTTCGGCAAAATACGATTGTCGAGCAAGGGAATAAATGTCTTCTTTTTTGCCCGTCAGCAAGTGCCATTGGGCGGGGTTGATGTTACGTTCTTCGCCGTACTGCTTCAAAGTCGCGACTGAGTCCACCCACGGCATAACCGAAAACGAAACCAATTTCAAGTGGGGCTCTTTGGTAAAGGTTTCCTGCAGGGTTTTCAGATGGGTCATCATTTTGGGACAGATGCTTGGGCAACTGCTGAAAAAGAAATTGGCTACGTAAATTTGTCCTTTTAGGGAATCTTCGGTAATGAGATGACCAAGTTGGTTGTGCAAGGCGAAGGGGGCAATGGTATGAATTTTTGAGTAGTTCGCGTGGATCTCAGAAATCCATTCGGCGGTAAAATCGGCAGAATTATAAAACGGAAGCGTGGCTTCCGTTTTGCCTTTAGGGTTGCAATTTGTCAATAAACTGCTTGTTATCAGGATAATAAGGTATTTGTTAATGCGAAACGGGAATACAACTGTTAACCGAAATAACCCCATACAGTTTTTTGTTTTTAATGGTATAATTTGAAATTAACTCCCCCTTTTCATCCCAAACGCGTTGAATTCCTTCTTTCTCTCCCTTTTGGTAATTGCTCGCTTCTCTTTTGGTTTCATTGGGGAAATAGACCCATTGGGTGCCGTCGTAGTTGTCATTTTTGTAATGAAATACGTAACGAAGATGACCATTAGGCCACCATTGTTTAAAAAAGCCTTCTTTTTTACCGTTGATAAACAAGCGCTCCAGTAGCTTTTCACCCGTATTGTACCAACCTTTTGCTACTCCGTTTTCCTTGCCATCGATGATGGGCAATTGATAGACGATTCGTCCATCTTTTTCTTTTTCGACCATATAGCCCGAAAAAAGCTTTTTTTTATACACCCAACCTTGGTCCGTTTTGTGCAGAAAGGGATCGGTATTCTCAATGAAAAAAGAAGGTGGCGTTGATTGTGTTGGGTCAGAACAGGCAATCAACGCCAAAAAGGAAACTATAAAGACACGCGATAATTGCCTCATTATTATTTAATTACCAGAAATTGCCCCATCAGTCCAGCATCTTCGTGGTTAGGAAAATGGCAATGGTACATAAACGGGTTGGTATCATCGGTGAAATCGTCATATTTGGCTACCACAGAAACAGTTTCGCCGGTACGAATATAAAACGTGTCTTTCCAACCCGATTCATACGAAGCAATGGCTCCCGAACTGCGAGATACAATCTTGAACTGAATGTCGTGGATGTGGAAGGAGTGACCAAATATGTTGTTATTGACAATGGTCCATTTTTCAACGGCATTGAGTTTTACTTTTTGATTGATGGTCGTAAAACCATACGTATTGTTGTCAAAAGTAAAAGCCGACCCGGCTTGTCCCCCCGTGATCCTGATGGTTCGTGTCGTGGTAGCATCGGATTCTTTCCAGTAGGTGTTGGTTGTCAATTTGCTCGGTACGGCAGTGATGGCTCCAGTCGTAGCTGCTTTTACGTTGATGTGCAACACCGAGAAGTCTTTGTTGTTTAACAAACTTCCGAAGGTTCCTGAAGTTTGAGGTTCGCTTCCCCCGAATCCAAATTCCTGATTGGCGTTGTAGGCTTTTATGTCCAAACTTGCGCCTACGGCATCGTTACTCAAATCCACCAAAATTTCGGCCCGCTCTCCCACGGCTAATTTCACCCGGGTAACGGCTACGGGCGCATCAAGCAAACCGCCGTCGTTGCCAATGACATAAAAACTGCGGTTGTCGCTGAATCCTAAATTATAGCCTCTCTCGGTCTCTGCATTCAAAATTCTGAAACGCACAAATTGTTTGGGTAAACTTATCTGAGGATCAGCCGTACCGTTCACCAGCATGTAGTCGCCGTAGGCGTGGTCGGTAATATCAAACGAATTGTCGGAATTGTATCTGCGGCTGGTCAATACCAAAGGAATATCGTCGGTGCCGTAGGTTCTTGGTAAGGCCAATGCTGATTCTGTCGGATCTTTGATGATGATGAACCCACCGGCGCCATAGGTCAATTGTTCGTGCGTTTTTTCGTGCAGGTGCGGATGATACCAATAGGTGCCCGCATTGTTTTTTACTTCAAAGGAAGGCGACCACGTAGTGCCTGCTTCAATCATTTGGTGCGGGCCGCCGTCCATTACAGGAGGAATATGAAAGCCGTGCCAATGCGTCGTGGTGGTTTCGGTCAGATTATTTTTTACGTTCAATTTAACAAAATCGCCTTTGTTCATAATCAACGTAGGGCCCCAAAATGAGTTGCCGTTGTAACCGTACGTTTTTGTGGCGTTTCCCGTTTTTATTTGCTTAGTGGATTTTGACAGCGTGAGGTCAAAGGTAGTTCCCGTAAGCGTGGGCGGAATCCAAAGGTCGTTGTAAGCGGTAGTTGTAGTGGTCGTTGTAGGAGTGGTAGTTGGCGTTGTGGTATCACTGTCTTTGTTACAACTGATAAAGAAAGCGACTAATAAAAATACCGCGAAGACATTATTTTTTAGCATGGAAAAGTTGATTTACAAGTTTTGCTTTGTTGAACCCTTCCCAAATCAAATTTAAGATGATAGGGGAGTGTACTTATGTTCTGTTAGATGAGATTCCTGCTGAAAACTTGCGCTGAATAAGAAAAAAGATGCTGTGCCTGAGGTTGTTTAAGTCGCAGGTGATTGATTTTGTTCTCATTATCAATGGGTTATGAATTACTTCTTTTGGTATTTTTTAAAAAACCAAACCTTTAATAGATCGGCGGTGATGATGTACGCCGCCACGATAAGAAGCATAGCTCCTAAATTAAGCATAGGCAATGGGTAGAGGCCGACTTCGGCGGCAAAAGGAGTATAGGGCAATCCAACGGCCATGACAAGCCCAAGAATACTGAGGATAAACAGGTATTTGTTCGGTCTGCTTTTGAAAAAATTTTTGTGGGTCCTGATAATGAACAGGATACACAATTCTGAAAGGATGGATTCGATAAACCACGCGGTTTGGAATTCCGTCTCTTTGACTTTCAACAGAAATAAAAGGGTAAGAAAAGTGATGATATCAAAGAGTGAGCTGTGAATTCCGAAAACGACCATGTAACTGCGAATCAGTTTTAAATTCCATTTTCCAGGCTTTTCCAATTGCTCTTCATCCACGTTGTCAGAGGCAATGGTGAGATAGGGGAAATCTGTTATGAAATTGGTCAATAAAATCTGTTTGGGAAGCATCGGCAAAAAGGGCAATATCAGCGAAGCCGCCGCTACACTGCACATATTTCCAAACGTAGAGCCGGTACTGATGTAAATGTATTTCAGGGTATTGGCAAATGTTTTCCGTCCTTCTTTGATGCCGTCTACCAAAACCATCAGATTTTTCTCCATCAACACAAAATCAGCGGCTTCTCGGGCCACGTCCACTGCATTTTCGACGGAGATACCCACGTCGGCCGCCGTAATGGCCGATACGTCGTTGATACCGTCACCAATATAAGCGACGGTATAGGTTTTTCGTAATGCCTGAATGATGCGTTCTTTTTGTTGCGGCTCTACTTCGGCAAAAATGTGCGTTTTCTTGACCAATTGTCGCAAAGCTTCTGGACTGGTATTGAACAGTTCCTGCCCTGTCATGACGACGGGGTTCTGAATGCCGATTTTTAAAGCGATTGATTTGGCGACGTTTTTATTGTCGCCCGTTATGATTTTTAGGCCTACCTGCAATTTGTTCAGTTCATGGATGGTGTCAATGATACCTACTTTGATGGGATCTTCAAACAAGACAAATCCGGCGAATGTCATTTCGTTTTCGTCCGCCTTCGAAATAGTATCTGTCTCAATATTCTTGTAACAAATACCGATGGCCCGCAAGCCATTTATTCCAAACTGCTCAAATCGATCTTCAATGGCGGCCCGGTGCGAAGCAAGGTCTTCGATGGTTCCGTTACTTGTTTTGACGGTAGAACAAATACTTAAAGTCTGAGTATAAGCGCCTTTGATGACGAGCAACTTTTCGGAGTCGGTTTGAATGGCAATGCTTAACCGTTTGCGGATAAAATCGTAGGGAACTTCGCCGATTTTTTTCGGAACTGTTTTTGTAGTCAAAGTTAAGGTTTTCAGGGCGTCATCAATCGGATTGGCGTAGCCTGTTTCAAATATGGCGTTCCAATAGGCAAGGTCTTTTACAAATTCACTTTCCTGTCCAAAACCATCGACCAATCCTGCCACCGTAATCGAGCCTTCGGTGATGGTGCCGGTTTTGTCGGTACACAGCAGGCTGACTTCCCCTAAATTTTGGATGGAGGCCAGTTTCTTAACGATTACTTTTTTTGCCAACATCCGTTTGGCCCCCGCACTCATGGCAATGGTCGCGATGGCGGGCAATAATTCGGGGGCCATCCCAACGGCCAATGCCAAGGCAAACAGAGCCGACTCAATGACACTTTTATCATTCAATAAATTGACGACCAAAATAAATACGGAAAGAACCAGCGTAATTTTCATCAGAAAATACCCAAAATCCTTGATTCCTTTCTCAAAAGTAGTTTCGACGGACGTGGTGGCACTTTGGGCGATGCTTCCGAAAATAGTGTTAGCACCCGTATGAATCACCAACGCCTTGGCATTACCGCTCACAATGTTGGCTCCTTCCCACAGGCAGTTGGTTCTTTTTGCCAATTCGGTGTGTTCGTCCAAGATACCCGCTTCTTTTCTGACCGGATACGATTCTCCCGTCAAACTCGCTTCGTTGGCGTTCAGTTCATTGGCTTCAATCAGCAGACAGTCCGCGGGTATCATATCGCCGGCTTTGAATAGAAGCACATCTCCCGCTACAATATTGGTGGAAATGATTTCTTGAGGTTGACCATCTCTCAGCACCAGGCTTTTCAAAGAAATCATGGATTGCAGTTTCTCCACCACTCGTCCCGCGTTTCGTTCCTGAAAAAAACTGAGCAGGCCCGTTGACAAAACAATGAAGAGGATGATGAACACATCGGACGTATCTCCTAAAAAAGCCGAGATAATAACGGCCCCAATGAGAAGGAGCATCAAAGGATTGGTAAACTGCCCGATAAGCAGCAACGCCTCTTTTTTGAAAACCGATTTGTTGGGGCTTAGCTGTCCAGATTGATGCAGGAGGTTGTCGGCTTCTTTTTGAGACAGTCCTTTTTCTGAGCTGTTTAATTGCTGAAACCAATGGTTGGCATCAAATTGCCAAAAGCTATTTGTGGGCGGGGTTTGCATAAGGTGTAGTTCTTACTAAATTGAGGGTCACCTTGATGCTTTCAATTTACCGGTTAAAACTGATTTTTTCTCGGTTAGCTGCAAGGTTATTGCCAAGCTTCTTTCAGGGTAAATTTAAACAATTCATTCAAACGTTCCGTATCGGGTGGCGCCTGTTTTTCGAGGGATTGTACAAAGGTGGAATAATAATCCAGCTTCTGCTCCCAAAAGTCATTAATGAGTTGAATTTTAGGCGATTCGTTCAATTCTTCTCCCGCTATTTTTCGGGCCAGTAAGTTTTCGATTTCCTGTTTTAAGGCACTGTCTTTCACCTGCGTATCCACCAATAGTTGAAATTCCGTGGGGGCCATGGTGTTGTTTTCTTTGATCCAATCACACGCCAGGAGGGGTCTCAATACATAAAAATACTTTTTGGCGCGCACTTCCTCTTTTTGCAAATACGTTCTAAAATTTCCCTCCGCCATGTGCAGGTAATGATGTATGCACGACTTGGGATTAAAATAATGTTGGGTCAACTCCCGCAGTTGGTTGGCGGTGGAAAAAGATTCGGAATAAACAATGGGACTGCGCAGCCATTCCAACAGTGGCGGGTTTGATTTTCGGAAAAGCCGCAGCGCTTTTTTGAGCTCCCAACCCGATAAATCAATGTCGTTGGGCAAGATTTCTTCCTGACTGTCCTTTTTATCATCAATGTCTAAGTACCAATCCGGTTTATGAATGTAGAGATAGCGCACATCCCAATCGCTGTCGGTCGAAGCAAATCCCCAGGCACGACTTCCACTCTCCACGGCATACAGAATTTTAATGCCGTGTTGCCGTTCCAGCCGAGAAAGCACCTTTTTGATTTCTTCGGTCATTTGGGGATGTGGATAACGAGTGTGTATAAAAAAAGGTTTGGAAACGTTCCGAACAAAAAAACGATTCAGTGAAAAGTTCAAAATACTTTTGTGCGTTATTAAATACTTTACAAATTATTCATGAATTCAGTACGGCTTTTATTGTTCATATTCCAAATGTAATAAACGCTTATTTTTTAGCGGTGATTTTATTCTTCTAAATCTACTCTTAATATTTTTTTTGTCATTTTGTAAATGTATGCTGCTTTAATTGCGGCATCGTGAGTCTTGTAATAATGACGCCCATAGTATGAAACTATAAAGTATTTTCCTTCAACATCAGTTATTACTTCAACCGTAACTCCATCTGTAAATTCTACCCTGTGTTTTTTTAAGGATGCAACTTGTGGTACATATAAGTCTGCATTACCATCAAAATATATTGAACTAACTCCTTTATTCTCTTGAGTTATATTTTTTAAATATTTATCACTCAAGAACTGCAAGATGTCGTTTATATTATTTAGCTCTCTGCTAAATTTTGTTTCGTTAATAAAAAAAGCGTAGGTTTCAGTACTGTCAAGTTTCAGCGCGATAATATTTTCGTCAAAAAAACCATGCTTAAGCAAATAACTTTCGTGTTTAGTGTCAAGTAATAATGATTGATTGCCTAAGTACTCCCATGAACCTTTCTCAACAATCCCGTTTTCGGAAATTAGAAGTTGATTATTGGGGCGAAAAATAAAAATACGTTTACTTTGATTTATGTCTCCTAATGAGACCCAATGTTGATTTGTTAGCTTAGCTATGTCGTCTAAACGTTTGCTAAATCTTTGAATGCTGGGTATAATGTCTGCTATAAACGTCTTCATGAAATTACGGCTAATACTCTCGGGTTTTGTGTTCGAACGGGTTCTGAGAAACAAAGTTTTTGTTTATTACTGAAAATAAATACAAGCACAATAGTCAAAGATTACGAGCCAGTTCGCCTGATGCAAGACTTGTATTATAAACTGTTTTTATTTCTCTATGTAGTCGCATATTTCTTTAATAAGCCCTGATTTAAAAAACTCATCCCTGATTTCTTTTTTGTCAAGTAGTTTAATGAACTCTTCACGTGTTTTTTTTGAAATACTTTCTAAAGTTCGTCTTGGTGAAGTTTTTGCAAGGTCCAAGAAGTCTTTATTGAATTTTTTATGAGTAAGCTCCGTTAGGAATTTTTTATTGTCAAGGAAAATTATTTCAAATTCAGGTATTGACCAAAATGTCTTAAAGTTGTCTTTGATGAGGTTTGTGTTTACATATGAGTTGACAAAATCCTCTTTCTGGCGAATTTCATTTTTTTCAATTGTATCGGTGTCAAGAAGCAGGATGATTTTATTGTTTCTAATTGTCATTAGGGATTTCACTTTAGAAAGTGCAGAAGAATAACCATACGCAGAAAGTATCTCATACTTAACTGGGAGCTTTCTATCTTTTAACAATTTTTGCAAAACCTTTGCGTCAAATTCTCCTTCAGTTATTATTATTATGTCTTTATTCATTTTATTTACGTTAAATTGTTACGTCAAAGTTTGGAAAACCTTCCTTAATAACGTGTCTATATTTTTTTAAAAGACCTAATTTGAATTTGCTATGTTTTAGGCAAAAATCTATGTGGTCTCGTTCCCATAATAAAATTGTCTGTGGAGCTGAGAATTGGGAAAGTATCAAAGCCGGGTCAGTAAAACCTGTTGTGCTAAATACTGACCCAATAGCACTTGAAGGTCTTCTTAGTAACTGGTTTCTCAATTTTGCAATTGGCTCTATATTTAAGTTTTTAGAATAGTCTTTAAACTCAGCCAAAATTGAAATGTTAATATCTTCAAAATGAATAACACCATCAATTTGTTCTACACTTTCTCCAAAAATGGAAACGGAATATGGCCATCTTATTAAAGCTCCCTCAAGTTCAAATGCTCTTAGTATTAAAAATTCAAAGGCTTTGCCGCTTTCCCAATCTGGCGTTTTATTATCAATGATATTTTTCCAAAGTTTGATAAGTCCTTTTTTCTGTTTTTTTTGTATTTTTATTTTATACTCTTCGGTTGTTGGCATACTAACATTTAATTATTTGTTGTTTTATAAATTGATTTACAAAGAATGTATAATCGCCATCATTTCAATTATACCTCAAATCTAACAAATAACCGTCTAATCCTCACTTAATCCCTTTCAAAAATAGGGCAATTGCATGAAGTGGTAAGTTAGCCCGACCTTTGGGAAATGAATGTAGCTGAATTTTTCTTTGAGTTGGACGACCCTCGCCGGGACGGAAGCTGTTATCACGTCCTATCG